>CAYWLT010000036.1:0-15543 GCA_964459295.1 uncultured Thermodesulfobacteriota bacterium | reverse complement strand
GGACCGGGTCTTGTTTCTTCCGATATCCCCGTCGCCGTGCAGCACCTGGCGATTCAGATTGGTAAGCTCGGTTGCGCCGGAATCACAAATCTTAAGCCGTCCAACCCCCGCCGCGGCAAGATAGATTGCCACCGGGCTGCCAAGGCCGCCCGCCCCGGCGATAAAAACGGTTGACCGTTTGATCTTTTCCTGGCCTTCTTCTCCCCATCCGCTGAGGATGATCTGTCGCTGGTAACGTTGCTTTTCGCCAGGCGTAAGCATAAGTTGCGTGGACGAGTAGTATGTATTGGATACGGGAAACAGGAGCAAATGAAAGATGGAGTAATGGAGTGCTGGAGTGATGGTAAAAAACCAGGAGATTGTTTTTTATCGTGGAGCGCGTCGTTTATCCATTACTCCATTACTCCATCGCCCCACCGCCTTCCTTTATCCCCCGGCAACCGGAGGGAAAATGCTCAATTCGTCACCCGGCTTGATGGTCTGGGTCATGGATCCATTGCGGCCGTTGACCAGTATGATCTTGGGTATGTCCCCGGGTATGTTCAGCTTCGAGATGATTTGTTCAATGGTTGTATTTTCATCTGCCGTCACCATACAGGATTTCCCGTCTCCGTCTTTGGGTAAATAATCCCGCAGGGTTGCAAACAGCTTCACCTTGACCTGCATACATCCACCTCCTTGAATTCAGTGCCGTACTGCTGTTTTTTCAACCGGACCCGCTTTATTGCCCGGCCGGGGCAGCCGCTTCCGGCTTTTTCTCTCCACCAGGCGCTTTTTCGAGCACTATGCCCTCATCCTCAAGCTTCTTGACATATTTCGCCGGGTCTTTTTTAAACTCGGGGATGCAGGCAGGGCAGCAGAAATACACCCGTTTTCCCTGGTAGTCGCTGTAATGTTGTTTGTTGATCGGTCCTCCCATGACCGGGCAGTTTGTCTGCGGGGCGGTCCAGGCGGTGCCGACGAAAAGCGCGGTGAGCGCGATGATCATGATCAGTGTTCTAATGATTTTCATGACCTGCTCCTTTCCGGTAAAAAAGGATTTTTTCAAATACCGCAATTCCGAAGCCGGCAGCAGCGAATGATTTGATGCAAATTTATCCGCCAGTATAGTGATTTTAACACGCCTGTCAAGTCGAGCGCGCTGCATCGCCCCGGAACCCTCAATTGTTGAACATGAAAAAACATGCGCAGAGGCGCTTTTAGATGCATCCCCATTCAATGGGTACCATCGCGTACGCCATGCGGTTATGCTAACATGAAAGCCGCCGATTTACAACCTCATGCGAGCTCAAGCCAATGGTCGCGGGACGATTTCCGCACAGGCGGAACCAAGGCGGGAACGCAGCCAGCATCCTGTCTTTTTAATTATTCGATATGATATTTCCCCCGCAGCCTTTCGGAAAGCTTTTTTGTCATGGAAAACGCCTTTTCCACCGTCGCTTCGCGGTCAGGGTTCACCAGGCAGCAGGTGGCGGGAGAAAGCATGCTGCGTGTCAGAAGGTATGCGAGATCAATCCCCCGTCTGGTCAACTGTGCCCATAAGTTCTCAAGCAGTTTTTCCAGGGATTCGACGCTTTCCTTCTCGAATGGTTCGATGTTGGTGGGGATCCCGCCCCAGATGATTATCCCTCCCCGGTCTAGATATCGGCGGATGGAGCGCCCGTAGGCGGTAAAGATCTCACCGTTGCTGTAGGTGTCAAGGGATAGAACATCAAGGTCAAGGTTGAGCAAGAAGTCCCAGTCCGGATTGCCGCACAGGTGAATGCCGCGCGGCCGCTCGATGAGCGAGAAAAATGTCTCAAGATCGCGTTTTGCCGCGATGTCACCATATCCCGATATGCCGCTGAAGACAAACTGCAGCCCCGGCTCGTCGATAAACATAAATGCGTGAGGGTTGCGCTTCTTAAGCTTGGCAAGCTGGGCATTGACCCGGCGCGCCATAAAATCAATTATAAAGGAGCGGACGGTGTCGTTGAAAATGATCGGCCGTCCGTCCTGATCGTTGACATTAAAGCCAAAGCTGACCGGGCCTTCCATCTGTCCGCGAATGGCTGCCCGGTCAGCCAGATCAAGACTCAGAAACCGATGATATACTGACGAATAGGTCTCGCTTATGTCAAAATACTCCGGTTCTTCAAAATGAGCCATGGTCCCCTCAATCTCTTCGATAAATTTATCAAAAGAGAATCGCAGCGTCCGCTCCCGCATGTTCAAACCCATTCCGGGGAAATGTTCCGAGGCCTGGACATACATGTCCTCATAATAGCTGTAATGAGGCAGTTGCGGCCAGAAGGGAACATCCAGGGAAAGAGCTGCCCTAAGCGCTCGTTCCACGTCGGTATGCGGCATGACCGCCATTGCGGTTGTAAGGAGATTCCCCGGGATGCTCATGCCTTTCAGTGTTGCTGAAAACGGTTGCGGTTTGCTTTAGAATGAATAAGAACTATCACCTTCGGGTGATGGAAGTCAAGGTGTGGGAAAAGGTGACCGGGCGAATACCGCCTTGCCGCCCGGCAAGGAAAATATGGTTTTTTGACGCGGATCAAGGCTGAACGACTGGCGGGGCGGGCCGGGCGGAGAATGCCTGCACTGCGGGCAACGGCGCTGAACCGCCTCCCGTCTCCATTTGACAAATGAATATCGAGGCAGTATAAATGTCAATATTCACTGCGCCGCCCCCGGCGACACGGGGAACACGCAAGAGGGTCATGCGGGGAAGGCCGCAGCCCATGCCGGAAGCGCGGAATAGCCTGCGCGCCCGGTAGTAATCGTCGGCCGTGATGAAGATTCAAAGGGAATGACATGCCGGCACATGGTGTTACGACAGAGACGATAAAGAGCGATGGGCGGAGAAGCTTTCTGCACAAAAGCCTGACTGCCGGACTTATCCTTGCGGCCGGATTCGCCGGGTTTATTGCCGGCGGTTTTCTCTATCCCGTGGGCCGACGCAAGCCCCCGCCCTTGTTTGTCTGTTTGGAATCACAGATATCTCCCGGAAAGCCGCTGGCAATCAAGGATCCGGAAGGGCGGAAGGTGCTGCTGCTCAGGAAGGATGGGGGGGCGATTATCGCGCTCGGATCGGTATGCCCCCATTTGGGGTGTACGGTGTACTACCGGCCGCAGAAGAAGGTGTTTGAATGCCCCTGTCATCAGGGGGTTTTTGATGCCGATGGCAATCCGATAGGGGGCCCGCCGGAAGGCCCGCTCAGTCAGTACCCGACCGAAGTGCGCGGCGGCAAGGTGTTTGTCCAATTTTCATAGGAGCGGTCATGGAACAACAGGGCCGGACAGGCATGCTGAAGGCGCTGCCTCTGGACATCAAGACTCTGTATGAAAAGGCCGATGAACCGCTTCCCCACTCGGCAAAGCGCTGGTGGTGGTGCTGGGGGGGGATCCCCGGCCTTTTATTTGTGTTGCTTGCATTGTCCGGCCTTCTCCTTTCCATCTACTATCGGGCGGAGCCTGAGACCACCTACCGTTCCATCGCTTTCATAACCAATGAGGCACGATACGGCCGGTTTGTGCGCTCGATGCACCGGTGGGGCGCGACCTTTATGATTCTCTGCGTTTTCCTGCACATGCTCAGAACATTCGTGACCGCGGCGTTCCGCGATTACCGATGGGGGGCCTGGATCGGCGGCGTGCTGCTGCTGGCGCTCACCCTGGGGCTGGGCTTCACCGGCTACGCGCTAGTCTATGACCAGAAAAGTTATTGGGGCCTGACCATCACGTCCAACATTATTGCAACCGTGCCGCTGGTCGGTGGGATACTCAAGAATTTTTTCCTTGCCGGAGAGGTGATGAACGCCGCAACCCTGAGTCGCATGTATGCCCTGCACGCCCAGATACTTCCCGCGGCGCTGGTCGTGTGCGTGTTCGGCCATTTGTTCTTTGTCAGGCTAATGGGGATGTACCTGCCCGGCACCAGCCGTGACCGGCAGGAAGAGCGGGACCGGACCGCCGGTGAAGGCGCCTACCATTTTTATCCTCATCACATGGCCTGCGAATCCGCGGTGTTCCTCTATCTTGTTCTGATAATCGCACTGCTTGCCCTGGGATTTCCCGCGACCATGGGTGAACCGGCCGACCCCGCCGTAACCCCGGAGCATATTAAGCCGGAGTGGTACTTTTACCCCTTCTACCATCTGCTCAAGATAGTTCCCGGGGCCGTCGGCGTTGTCATAATAAGCATTTTCGGCATCGGGCTCTTCCTCTGGCCGGTTTTGGATCACTATTTTTTTCAGAGGGTTGACCGCTTTTTGCGATGGCGTTTTGATGTGAGCCTGTTGCTCGGTTTGCTGGTTGCGGGATTGTTCCTGGTCTGGACATTGGTTGAGGCATAAGCATACAGGAGGCTTCCATGAGTCTTAAGTTGGCCCAATCGATTATTGCGGTTGTCTCCGCGGCTATTGTGATTGTGCTCGGCTACGTGGTTTACACCGAACGCCGGCACGAAGTGGTTGAGCATAAGATAATCGTAAAGCCGGATTCCGCGGGCTGCGTCAGGTGTCACGGCTATGGCAGTGCGGGCGAAGCGGGCAGCAGTCCCGGCATCGTTAAGCACTGGGAGGCGAGCGTTCACGCGGCGCAAGGCGTCGGATGCGTTGATTGCCACGGCATGACGGCGGCGGGCGCCATGGAGGATGTCGCCAATCCGCGTTATGTCGTTACCACCGTCTGGGATAGGCAGAGCGGACTCAAGCAGATGGATCTGCTGCTGCGCGACGGCAAGCCGGTGGAGCGGCCGGACCTGTGGATGCACGAAGGGGCCCAGATTGTGGCGGGCGTGTCGCCGCGCACCTGTGCCCGCTGCCATGAGAAGGAGGGCGCCGAGTTCTTCAACTCCCGCCACTCGTCGGCATCACAGTTCATCGGCTCCATCGACAATTTTCTCGGCCGCTTTGCCGAAGGAGCGGCGGCCGCCAACAACGGGTGCCAGCAGTGTCACGGCAGTGTGGTGCGCGTCGTCTCTCCATCGGCCGATGCCGTGCATCCCCGCCTTGCCCCGGATACCTGGCCCAACACGGGCATGGGTCGCGTCAACCCCGACGGATCGTGGGGTTCGTGCAGCGCCTGCCATTCCCGCCACGAATTTTCTGCGGAGCTGGCGCGGCGGCCGGAGAACTGCGGGAAATGCCACATGGGGCCGGACCACCCGCAGATCGAAATCTATAACGAGTCGAAACACGGCATTGCTTACCGGAAGAATGAACGGCTGATGCAGCTGGATCGGCCGGGCGGGCAATGGGTGCTGGGAAGGGACTACGCCCAGGCCCCGGTCTGCTCCACCTGTCACATGGGACCGGTGGCCCGGCACGGGAATTACCCCGGGCTGGAACTCACCCATGATGTGGGGTCCCGCATATCGTGGACGAATCGACCTGAGATATCAATCCGGCCGCAGGGCATCACTGCGGCTAATGGAACAGCAGTGCTCAAGGATGCCGAGGGTCGCCGCGCCGACATGAAACAGGTATGTCTGACCTGCCATGCCGCCACCTGGGTGGATAACTTCTACGTCCAGTATGACGAGGCGGTCGAACTGTATAACAA
Source organism: uncultured Thermodesulfobacteriota bacterium (assembly GCA_964459295.1). Taxonomy (GTDB): domain Bacteria; phylum Desulfobacterota; class WTBG01; order WTBG01; family WTBG01; genus CAZWCD01. The sequence goes on along the minus strand of CAYWLT010000036.1, from coordinate 9,990 downwards.
CAAATATGCCGGACCGGCGACGGCGATTTACGATTTTCTCAAACATGAGGGCATGGTGGATGACGTGCCCATGAACGAAGAGATGGATTATCTGTTTTTTGAGATCTGGCATCATGAGGGACGAAGGGCGCGCCACGGCGCCGGCATGATGGGTCCGGACTATGTGCAGTGGCACGGGTTTTACGAGCTGACCAGGAATATGTATGCCCGCTTCCTGCCCCTGGCGGTCGAGTTGGGTGAAAGGGCGGGGAAGGGTAAAGAGGTTGCGGAATTCATCAAAGAGACCCTGCGCGGCCCGGGCGGGAGCGACTGGGCGAAGTATCATAAATGGACGGAGGGTCTGAGCAGGGATCAACGGGAGTCCATGATTGAATGGGAGCGGAGTGCCTATCAGAAACAGTGAATGCTTCCCGGGCGGGGCGACGCCGATAAGACTGTTCTACACCTTGCAGGCGGTTAAAAACACCCGTCTGCTGCGTGAGCCACATGAACATAAAGGAATCAATGACGCACCACGCTAGGCGAGGCGGCGCTCGCCGCTGACCAGCTCTTCCAGGCCGTCGCGATTGAGGATTTGAACGGCGCGGCCGTCGGATTCAATGAGACCTTCGCCGCACATGCGCGCCAGAATGCGGGAGAGGGTTTCCGGTATGGTTCCCAAGAGGCTGGCAAGTTGTCCCTTGGAAATATCCAGGGTGAGGTTAGGGGCGTTATTTTTGGTTTTGCTCAGATAAAGCAGGTAGGCGGAAAGACGGCCCGGCACCTCCCTGAGGGACAGGTCTTCGACCAAGGCGCTGAACCTGCGCAAGCGCCGGGAGAGCACGGCGAGCATGTTCATGGCAAGGGATGGGTTCTTTTTAATTAAATCAATAAAAGCATTGCGCGGGATAAACAAAGACGTTGTTTCTTCCAAAGCCTGGGCGTGAGCAGGAAAATGTTCACCGGCAAAAACCGCGACTTCGCCAAAAGGCGCACCGGGACCGATGATGTGCAGGATCTGCTCTTTTCCCTCGAGGGATATTTTGAATACCTTAACCCGTCCCGCGACAACCACATAAAATCCGTTGCCGTCATCACCCTCGGCAAAGATCACCTGATTTTTTTTATACGGCTTCTGCACCACTATCGATGCCAGCTGCCGGTGGTTTTCATCGGTCAGCCCCTGGAGCAGCGGTATGGTTGCCAGCTGTTTAAGCACGTCCATAGTAACCCCTCGTTGCGGTACAATCGAAACTATCACCGCAGGTTGACCGAAGTCAAGGCATAAGAAAGCGCCTCCGGCTAAAAAAACAGCACACGGTCAAAAAATATTCATTTTCTTGACTTGAATCAAGGCGAACATCCATCGTATGGGTTACATTGTGCAGTACAGGGACATGGTTGAAGGATTATGCACAAAAACACAAACAGTAAACGGTAAAGGAGGTAGCGCCATGGGAACGACAAGCATGTTTTGTTATCAATGTGAACAGACGGCAAAAGGAGAGGGATGCACCAGGGGAGGGGTATGCGGCAAGGATCCTAACGTGGCGGCGCTTCAGGATCTGCTGGTGTACGCGGTGCAGGGGCTGTCCCAGGTCGCGGTGGAAGGGCGCAAGGTCGGCGTGACCGACAAGCCGGTCAATGTGTTTACCGTGCAGGCGCTCTTTGCCACCCTGACCAATGTGGACTTCGATGCCAAGCGTTTCGTGGAGCTGATCAACCGGTGCGTTGAATTGAGGGAGGGATTGCAAAAGAAGGTGAAAGCCGCCGGGGGGAAGGCGGATTTTGCCTCCGGGCCGGCGGCATTGCAGCCGGCGAAGGATCTTGACGGATTGATCGACCAGGGCGCGAAAGTCGGCTTAAAATCGGATGCGAGCATTGACCCCAATATTCTTTCCCTGCAACATACCACGCTGTTCGGAATCAAAGGCGTGGCCGCGTACGCGGATCATGCCCAGATTCTTGGCCAGGAAGACGACAAGGTGTACGCGTTCATTCATGAAAGCCTGGCGGCGATGCTGGATAAGAACCTGACCCTGAACGACTGGGTCGGCCTTGCCCTGAAGTGCGGGGAAATAAACATCCGGGCGATGGAGCTGCTCGATGCCGGCAACACCAATGCCTACGGGCATCCCGTGCCCACCAAGGTGCCCCTGGGAGCGAAAAAGGGAAAGGCCATACTGATTTCCGGCCACGATCTTAAGGATCTTGAGGAGCTGCTCAAGCAAACGGAGGGCACGGGCATCAATGTGTATACCCACGGTGAAATGCTGCCCACCCATGGATATCCCAACCTGAAGAAATATAAACATTTCTACGGCCATTACGGCACCGCCTGGCAGAATCAAACCAAGGAATTTGTAGATTTTCCCGGCCCGATCCTCATGACCACCAACTGCATTCAGAGGCCGCAAGAATCCTATCTGAACAGTATTTATACCTGCGGCCTGGTGGGCTGGCCCGGTGCAACCCACATTCAAGATCGGAATTTTGCCCCGGTGATCAAGAAGGCGCAGGAGATGCCCGGGTTTGCGGCAGACCGCAACGGTAAATCGGTTACGGTCGGTTTTGCCCGGAACGCGGTCATGGGTGTCGCCGGAAGCGTAATCGAAGCGGTCAAGAACAAGCAGATCCGCCATTTCTTCCTGGTGGCCGGATGCGATGGGGCAAAGCCCGGCCGCAACTACTACACCGAGTTTGTGGAGAAGGTGCCCAAAGACTGTGTGGTCTTGACCCTGGCCTGCGGCAAGTTCCGCTTCTTTGACAAGGAGCTGGGTGACATCGGAGGGATTCCGCGGCTGCTTGATATCGGACAGTGCAATGACGCCTATTCCGCGGTGCAGATTGCCACGGCCCTGGCCGGGGCTTTCAATGTGGGGGTGAACGAGTTGCCCCTATCCCTCATATTGTCCTGGTATGAACAAAAGGCGGTGGCCATCCTCCTTTCGCTGCTGCATCTCGGCATTAAAAATATCCGCCTGGGTCCGAGCCTTCCGGCATTCATTACCCCGGCGGTGCTGGAGGTGCTGGTGAAGAATTTTAACATCATGCCCATTTCAACGCCGGATGCGGATCTGAAGGCGATATTGGGGTGAGCGGAAAGGTTTCCGGGAACCGGGGATTCAAGTGATGCTATAAAAAACTTGAATCCCTGAAACATAACCGGCAGGAGCGGCTTTAAGCCGTGACTGCATCGCGGCTGAAGGCGCTCCTGCCGGAATTGCAAATATATTTGGTGAGATGTAAGAAACGGAGCACGAGGCGATGAAATGTCCCGGACAGGATATGCGCTACTGGGGGCCGGATGCGGTCATTGAGACCAAATGCCCCTCCTGCGGCGGCAGCATGGAATTCTTCAAGGATGAATCGACCCGCACGTGCAAGAAGTGCGGTTGTAAAGTGATCAATCCCAAGATGGATTTCGGTTGCGCCTCATACTGCCAGTATGCCTCGCAATGCCTCGGGGATCTGCCGCCGGAATTGCTTGCCCAGAGGAAGGACCTGCTCAAGGACCGGGTGGCGGTGGAGATGAAGCGCTATTTTGGCCAGGACTTTAAGCGCATCGGTTATGCCTCAAAGGTTGCCCGATACGCGGAGCAACTGGTGAAGGAAGAAAAGGGGGACATGGCGGTGGTGCTCATTGCCGCCTACCTGCATGATATCGGGATAAGGGAGGCCGAGCGCACATATGGGAGCGATGCGGCAAGCGATCAGAAACCGGAAGGGCCGCGGGCGGCACGGGACCTGCTGAACCGGCTGGGGGCGGCATCCGAGCTGATTGACGAGGTCTGCGACATTATCGGCCGTCATCACCACCCCCGGCAGGAGGAATCCACCAATTTCAAAATCCTCTATGACGCGGAGCTCATTGCCAGGCTCGAGGAAACACACAAGGAATCGCCGATCCCGCCGGATAAGCTTTCCGGCCTTATCGCGAAATCTTTTTTGACCGGGTGCGGCGGCAAGCTGGCAGAGAAAATCCTCTTGGCTCAAAGCTAGCCAAAGATATTTGAAATTTCGGCAGGAGCGCCTTTAGGCGCGATGCAGTCGCGGCTGAAAGCCGCTCCTCCCGGTTATAAACATATCAGAGAGAAATTCTCGGATCTCTATATGTAAGAAGCCAGGTCGCGAAAGGAAGCAATTGCATGAAAGTCAAACGAAAGATTGTGGAAATAGACCAGGAACGATGTGACGGATGCGGACAATGCGTGCTGTCGTGCGCCGAAGGGGCGATTAAAATAATAGACGGAAAGGCCCGGTTAATTTCCGACCAGTACTGCGACGGACTGGGGGCCTGCCTTGGGGAATGTCCCCAGGATGCCTTGCGGATCATTGAACGGGAAGCGGACGAGTTCGACGAGCAGGCGGTGGAAAAGCATTTGCAGTCTTTAACCCCGCATCGCCCCGCCGCGGCCGAGGCGTCTCCGGCAGGCTGCCCTTCCGCCCAGGCGCGCATTTTGGCCGGTCAGAAAAATCGCTCCGCTCCGCAGGCGCCCGCGGCTGATGCCGGGCAGCAATCGGCGCTTGCCCACTGGCCGGTACAGATCCGCCTGGTACAGCCTACCGCGTCCTTCCTGAAAAACGCCGACCTGCTGGTGGCCGCCGACTGTACCACGGTTGCCTACCCCAACTTTCACCGGGACTTGCTTGCAGGCAAGGCGGTGATGATCGGCTGCCCGAAATTTGATGACGCTGCACTCTACGAAGAAAAATTCGCCCAGATCTTCAGGAGCGCGGGCATCAAGAGCGTTACCGTGGCGGTGATGGAGGTTCCCTGCTGCCAGGGCCTGCCGCAGATAGTCAAGGCGGGGATGGAGCGGGCCGGGGTCAGCATCCCCGTGGAAAAAGTGGTGGTCAGCGCCGAGGGGGAAATTATACGGCGGGAGAAGCTTGCCGGTTGATTGCCGAATCCTGGAGGCCATAACCGTATGCCCCGCCGGCCCGTGCCCTTTCCACTCTACATCCGGCCGGATCGATTAGCTTAACGGCTCGTGCCGCCGGGGCGGGGAGCGGCTTTCCGAATCGGCACGCGGTGCGATGCCGGCGGAAGGATCGACGCACATGATGCGGTATGTTTGGCTCGCCGTGCTGCTGACGGCAATTTGCCCCGCGGGCGCGCGACCCCAAGACGCGGCAGGCTCTGATCCGGCGCGGCGGATCACGGAAATTTCCGAAAAGATCCTTCATGCCTTTGCGCGTCTGGGTGAGGTCAGTTGCGAAGTCGAAGCGCAGTACTTCCGGGAGGGAAAGGAAGATAAAAAATACTGTTTTACCTGGTTCCAGGAGAAAGAAGGCGTTACCCGGGTAACCTTTTCGCGCCCCTTTCCGGGGCTCAGCGCATCATATAAAAGCGGCGACAGGCATGTGACCGTTAAGCCCTTTCCTTACCTTTCCTTCATCAAATTTAAACTTTCCCTTTACCATCCGCTGCTTCGGACTCCCAGCGGTCAGCGGATGGACCAGACCAGCCTCGAATATTTGAGCCGCTTCTTTTATGCAAATGTTCATTTGATTCAGCGGCATCAAAGTGCATTCTCGGAGGGATCGGAAAAAGTGGCCCTCTCCTTTTGGGCGGCAAATTATACCGGCGGGACGGACCTCAACCGGTATTATGTCACGGTCTCCAAGGATAACCACTTTCCGCTGCGAATTGAACGCCATAACACCGGCGGCGACCCCATCGAGGTTATTGTTTTCACGGATTTTGTGGTTCATCACGGTAAAGATAAGCGGCGCACAGAGAAATGAATGCAATTGAAAACAACGAACAAGAGTTGCTGGCGCCATAGAACACTGCAGTGTGCCGGCTGCCGGGCTTCGTGCTTTGTCTTTTTACCCCCCCCTCTGAAAAGTGGCAATAATTAATAGGGCAGCACATTGATGATTATATTATTTACATTATGTGTTATGTATGCCTTATTATGGGAATGGGAAATTTTAGAATTTTCTTGACAAAAATCCAATAATTTGATAATTAACATATATATACATAATGTTTTTTTATGATTATATACGCGTGAACCGGTAAGTTATCGAAAGGAGGGGGCAATGTGCGTATACTGAAAACAATGGGGTGATGTTGTAAAAGGTCGGATTACCGTGCAACTGATGGGTAATCTGATTTTTTAGGAAGTACTCTATGAAAAAAACGTTTTCTTTGGTAGTCGTTTATCTTTTTTTAGTATTCACCGCACCTTATGTGCGCGCTGCTCGCTATTACCCCAGTTGCGTCACCTCGGTTGTCTCGTCAACCACGAGTATCCTCCCCACCACTTCGAGCATCGCGTCATCAACGACAACCAGTATCCATCTCCCCACCACTTCGAGCATCGCATCGTCCACGACCACGAGTGTCCGACCTTCCACCACCTCGAGCACGAGTCAGCCCACGTCCACGAGTATCCTCCCCACCACTTCGAGCATCGCGTCATCAACGACCACCAGTATCCATCCCACCACCACCTCGAGCACCATCCAGGTTACGACGAGCATTGTGTCGACAACTACAACGGTTGCGTCGCTTTGCACCATCGAGATAGCCCGGGGCAGATCCTGTCCGGGGGAGACGATCGATGATCCGGCGTATAACCGTCCGGGGAGGCGTGGGCTGGCGGCCACCTGCAATGGGGTGATTGATTTCACGGTGTGTTCGGACTGCGTGCCGTTTGATCCGGCCTGCCTGGAGTGGTCCATTGAACCGGCGACGACATTTTTGAACATTGCACGGATAGACCGGTGCTGCTGGCGGCTCAGTATCGGCAATTCCTGCCAGCAGCTTGATAAGCTTGAGGAGTATGAGGTGACCGTGACCGACACCTGCAACAACACCTCGGATTCGGTGGTGGTGGAGATCGGGAAGGTGATCGTGGGCGTGGGAGATACGGCGCTGCAGCCGAACACCGGGTCGGCCCTGGTGGATATCGATCTCATTAATCCGGAGCATCATGTGCGGGCGCTGGCGGTGGATATCGGTGAATGCGGGGGAGGGGAGGATAACCTGGTATGCACGGGGTGCGTGGTGGACCCGGAGCGGGCGCTTGCTTTCACCTGTTCGAGCAACGAGCGGCCGGACGGCACCTGCCGGGTGGTGCTGTATTCCACCAATCCCTCGGCACTGATCATGCGGGGGCGGGGGACGGTGGCGCGGGTGATGTATGAGGCGGGTAATGCGCATGTGGGGGACTGCGTGTGCTTACGGCCGACGGGGATTCAGATATCGGATCCGTTCAATGAGGATTTATGCGCCTGCCGGCAGACGGGGGAGGTGTGTTTCAAAACCTGCGGGGACATCTATCCGCAGGACTGCATCGGCGGTCCCTGCGCGGACACGGGTTGCGGTGACGGGGTGGTGGACATACTTGACATATTGGAAGGGCTGGATATCGTGCTGGGATTGCAGGAGGCGACGGCGTGCCAGATGGGTAACGGGGATGTGCCCAACGGCATGCCGCCTTACTGCGGTAATCCGCCGGGGACGCCGAACTGCGCAGAAGACGGCGACATTGATATTTTTGATGTGCTGGTGATGATTGACAAGGCCCTGGGCAGGATGAACTGCTGCGACTACTGCCTGTTCGGGAAAATTTTCTGAACCATACCGGCGGAGCCACCGGCCGGATGAACAATTGCGTCATCTATTGCTTGTTAGGTAAAGCGGGGCGTGTCCATCCCTGCTTTTTTCTTTACAATCCAAGCCGTAGCCCGGCGTTCCGCCGGCCAAAAAAAATCGCAGTGATAATTTTTAAATTTATTGAAAAATTATTTTGCTTTATTTTCCTTTCTTTGCTATGCTCTCGCAAATTTCGGTTGCCGCAATTCTATCCGGTTGGGCCGGCGTCATGTCATGTGTCGTCACCTTGAAAACCGGCCGGGGCGTGTCTGCCCGGGAAAAGCAGCGGATGTGGTTGTGCATCGCCCCGGTGGGGTTAAACGCCGTCATTGCTTAGGTGCCCCGCCCATCCCGCCTCGGGTGACCTGGGTAAATGACCATGCGGGCCTTGGCCGAGAGTGAAATAAAAAAATTCCTGACCGAATGGACCTGGGGCACGCTCATAGCCGTGGACGGCGATGGGCCTTATGCCATCGAACTGTCCTATGCCTTTGACGGGAATTGCATTTATTGCGGATCCATGCCCGACGGCCGCATGTCCCGTTGCATTACCAACGACGCCCGGGTGGCATTTAAAATATGTGATTCCGCGCGGGATGCCTCGCGCTTCCGGGCTGCCATTGCCGAGGGCACGGTGAGAAAGCTGACTGAGCGCGCGGAAATTGTTCAAGGCCTTGAGGTGCTCTACAGGAAACTGGGCCTTCTTGCTTCCCGCATCGAATCGCGTGCCGATCACCTGTGCCGGCCGGGCGGAAGCTCAAGCTTTTATCGAATTGAGATATCCTCGCTGGGTGGGCGGGCAATCGGATACTAGCAGGCGGTTGAAAAATGGTGGCACCCATGTGGCTCAAGGGGAGGGGCTTTTGACGCCACAACAATGTGTCTGTACACTTACGGCACGACCCGGTGCCTTCGACTTGAACTGAGGGCAGGCAGCTTTGTAGAGGCTTCGATACGGCTGCTGCCGGACAGGTCTGTCGGACCAAGTGAGAAAATCCCTGCCTTGCTGGAGGGTTCAGAATAATTTTGTTGTGGCTGAAAAGCCATTCCCCTTGAGACACGAATCAGATGGATGTTTTTCAACCGCCTGCTGGGGTTGCCCGGGGCAGCGGCGCATCCCGAGCAAAGTCCGTAATGGCCATCGGTTGTGAGCAAGAAAAAAAAGCTTATCCAACAGGGCGCGCAACTGATTGTCCTGGGTTTCGAGCTGGCATCGCCGGTGGTGGTGGGGTTGTTTGCCGGTTATTATCTGGACCGCAAATTTGGCAGTCGGCCATGGCTGATGCTGCTGGGTCTGATGGCCGGGTTCTTTTACGGTCTGAAGACGCTGTTTTCCGTGCTTAAAAGAATGGAATGACCGTATGTTCCACAAGTCGTCCGGCGCATCAATGAGCATCAGCGCAATGCAGACCGGAACCTTTATAACCGGGATGGTGCTGGTGCTAGGTTCCCTGGTGTTCAGGTCGCTTCCGCTAACCCTGGGCGTTCTGGCCGGCGGACTGCTTGCCGGTATTAACTTTGTGGCGCTCCAGAAGGTGGTGGTGAAAATAACCGCCGAGACCGCGCAAAGCAAGGCGATCCCCGCGGCATTGGCCCTGCTGAAATTCATCCTGCTGGCGGTGGTTATTTATGTTGTCCTTTCGTCAAGGTACATTGATCCCGTCGGATTCGTCGTGGGTCTTTCTTCAGTGGTGATAACGCTGGTGGTCATGCCGCTCGGGAGATCGGTGTGTGATAGGTTCTCCCGCGAAAGCAAGGGGTAAGATGAAACACTACTTTCTGACAGCCCTGGTTATTGCGCAGATGGTTCTGCTGCCGGTGACGGCGGCTCCGGTTTCCGCATCGGAAGGTGAGGGGGACTTTTACTGGGTGACCCTGCTTCCCTTTTATCACTCCCTCGAAGCCCTGGAGCACGATTCGGAAAAAATAGCCGACTTCAGCAACATCAATGCCGATGCGGTAAGCCATGCCCTGCTGATCAGCGTCATTTTGATCGCGCTGGCGCTCTACCTTAAGTTTAAGTCCCCCCGCCAGATCATCCCCAGCGAGAAGGTGACCCTGGGCAATATCGTCGAGGCGGTGATTGAATTTGTCTACGGACTGCTGGAAGAAAATATCGGCAGCGCCGGCAGGCGGTTCATTCCCATCATCGGATCGTTGTTTATCTTTATTCTGGTAGGCAACCTGATCGGGCTGCTACCGGGATTTCTGCCGCCCACGGAAAATATCAACATCAACGCGGGCTGCGCGCTCATCGTTTTCTTCGCCTATCAGGGCATCGGCTTTAAAGAGCACGGCGTATCCTATCTCAAGCACTTCTGCGGCCCGATCTGGTGGCTTGCGCCGTTTATGTTTATCATTGAGCTTATCGGCCACGTGGCCCGCCCCTTTTCGCTGTC
>CAYWLT010000035.1:0-15574 GCA_964459295.1 uncultured Thermodesulfobacteriota bacterium | reverse complement strand
CTGATGCGAAGGTGTTTAAAGTTGATTTCGGCAGGGGAATGGTCAACCCCTGTCCGAAATGTGAAACCGCACGGTGGTGCTGGTATTAATCCAGGGAGAGGGCTGAAGCGGCAGGATTGAGGCCCACCCTGAATCTCGGTTGTAGGAAGAAAGGAATCTTAAACCGCTATTACCAGTGAGGGAGGCTAGAGACCACCATTCCATTTTAGCAACAGGTGAGCGCAAGTAATCAATCACTACGGTTAATAATAATATAAAGGAGGTTTGCCATGAGTAGAAAGTCGGTTTTGTGGTTTATCTACCTATGCATGGTAACGGTGGTGCTACCATGCATGTCAACGCCAAGCGCCTTCGCCACCAGCCCGACGGTTCACGCCTGGCCGAGCTTCAGGCACGATTTGCTGAACAGCGGGGCGGCGACGGGCAGCGGCTATCCCGCCACCGCAACCAAGCTCTGGATGGTAAACCGCGAAAACCGCGCGTATTCCGGCGGCACCGCGAAATCGCTTGGGCCGGTGGTAGTGGACAAGGGGATGGTCATCAGCACCGGTTCAGGGGTGGCTCAGGCCAACAGTCAGTATGACGGGTCGCTGATCTGGGCCAAATATTTTCTCTGGCATGCACCCCAGGAGCCGGCCGACGCGCCGAGCGACTGGTGCTACCATGACATACCCGCGCTGGAAGGGAACACCGGGGTATGCTACACGACCGGGGACTGCCCCTCCTGGTGTTTTTCCTGCACCTCGACCCAGCCGGACTGCATCTATGACAGCGGATACGGCGGCACCGGTTTTTCTCTTATCTCCCCGCTTGATTTTCCTGACGGCTATGACCAGTTTCTCGCCGCTCCCACCCTGGATACTTCCTACGGAAGCGACGGTTGCGTAATTTTCGGAACATTTGACGGCAGGGTCATTTCTCTGGATCTGAGTGATGGTTCCACCATCTGGGAGAAGACTCCATATAAAGACCCGGGGGGGCCGAACGTGGGGAAGCCCTGGTACAATCAGAAATTTGCCTGGCATCTTTCCCCTCCCTCCATTGCCGACGGCAGGGTGTTCATCGGATCATTCATGCCCAGTTTTTACGCGATATTCAGGCCGTGGGCCTACGTTTCGGAAGGGCAGCCCGGTTATCCCTGGCCCACCATCGGGAATGACGCCACTCACTACTGGGCGGGGCGTGACGGATATTTTTACAGTCTGGATGAGGACACCGGGTCTATTCTCTGGACCTGGGACCCGCGTGGGTGAGGGGTGACCAATATCCCTCCAGTTCTGGACGGGAAAGTTTTCATCGAGTCCGACACCCTTACCGATTATCATTACGGGCTGTTTGCCACCGTGGATGCCGCAACCGGTGAAGAGCTGTGGCACGTGGGCACCATACCATTGGCCCAGGGCGGCACCCAGGCCATATCAGGTAATACCATCTACTGTCCCGGCGGGGACGGCGCCCTCTGGGCATTGGATGTCAATATCGGCCAGGTAAAATGGGGGTACCACGCCGGATTCAACGTACGTGGACACACCGCGCTGTGCGCCGCCCCCGCGGTGGACGAGGGCCGCGGCTGGGTGATCGGCGTTGCCGATACCGGCCATATGTTCGTGTTGAACAAAAATACCGGGCGGGTGGTTAAGGAGGCCTTTCTGGGCGTGGACAGCTGGAAGGTCTTTGATCCCCATCCGGATTCGGGCTACTGGCTCCCGGGATCAAGCGGCATCGCCATCGCGCCCCGGGACGGTTTGCTCTACGTGGCGGGAACCGATTACGACCACGCGTGGCTGGGATCGCGATTCAACCGCAGCAAGGAGAAGCTCTTCTGTTACGACTATGTCTCGAATCCCAACACCCTGGTCAAGGTATGGGAGTACCAGTTTTGCACCAATGACAATTGCAGCTCTCCGGGGAATCAGCTCATTATCGATGGTCACGGTCCTTATGTGGTGGCCTGGTATTCTCTGCCCTCTCCGGCCCTGGCGGACGGACATGTCTACTTCACCTCCACCAACGGCAAAATGTATTGCTTCGGGAGCCCCTATACACCTTGAGCATGATCCATTTTGCTCTGGATAACGATGATGAACCAAGAGGAGGTTGACGGGCAGTGAAGACTTTGAGGACGGGAAAGCTTTGGTTCCTGAGCATACTGGGTTTATGTCTTGCCGGTTGCGCATCTACCTCTCCCAATATTCAGCAAGAACGGGTGCGCGGTGAGGAAGCTCTTAATCAGGAACGATATGGAGATGCTATTTCCCATTTCAGGGAATATCTTTCAAAGGCTCCCAAGGATGGGGACGCGCATCTCAAACTTGGGTGCGCCCTGTTAACAAACGGACAATTGGATGAAGCGATACCCCAATTCAAAGACGCTATCAGACTGAAACCTGACGATCCACAAACGAAAATGCTCATCAAAAACAGCATTTTTGGCAAAGCGGAAAAATTATTCGAGGCGAACAAATACGATTTGGCGATAAGACATTTGATCAGCTTTCTGACTATCGATGCGAACGATGTCGATGCGCATATCCGATTAACCAGATACTTTTTGCACAAGGGGGATGACAGAAACGCAATGGGAAGCATAAGAAAGGCGGCGTCTCTCGACCCCAAAAACCCCGAAGTGATAGAATTACTAGACTTTTTTTCCAGGGGATTTCATTAAGGGCGCGCATCGCATAACCGCGCTGTAGAAAACTGAACTATAAGTTTTAAAAGGAGGTAACTTATGAAAAAAAGCGTTATACTAACATTCATGTGTATTGGTCTGGTTGTGATGTCGCTCACGCCAAGCGCCTTCGCCACCAGCCCGACGGTTCACGCCTGGCCGAGCTTCAGGCACGATTTGCTGAACAGCGGGGCGGCGACGGGCAGCGGCTATCCCGCCACCGCAACCAAGCTCTGGATGGTAAACCGCGAAAACCGCGCGTATTCCGGCGGCACCGCGAAATCGCTTGGGCCGGTGGTAGTGGACAAGGGGATGGTCATCAGCACCGGTTCAGGGGTGGCTCAGGCCAACAGTCAGTATGACGGGTCGCTGATCTGGGCCAAATATTTTCTCTGGCATGCACCCCAGGAGCCGGCCGACGCGCCGAGCGACTGGTGCTACCATGACATACCCGCGCTGGAAGGGAACACCGGGGTATGCTACACGACCGGGGACTGCCCCTCCTGGTGTTTTTCCTGCACCTCGACCCAGCCGGACTGCATCTATGACAGCGGATACGGCGGCACCGGTTTTTCTCTTATCTCCCCGCTTGATTTTCCTGACGGCTATGACCAGTTTCTCGCCGCTCCCACCCTGGATACTTCCTACGGAAGCGACGGTTGCGTAATTTTCGGAACATTTGACGGCAGGGTCATTTCTCTGGATCTGAGTGATGGTTCCACCATCTGGGAGAAGACTCCATATAAAGACCCGGGGGGGCCGAACGTGGGGAAGCCCTGGTACAATCAGAAATTTGCCTGGCATCTTTCCCCTCCCTCCATTGCCGACGGCAGGGTGTTCATCGGATCATTCATGCCCAGTTTTTACGCGATATTCAGGCCGTGGGCCTACGTTTCGGAAGGGCAGCCCGGTTATCCCTGGCCCACCATCGGGAATGACGCCACTCACTACTGGGCGGGGCGTGACGGATATTTTTACAGTCTGGATGAGGACACCGGGTCTATTCTCTGGACCTGGGACCCGCGTGGGTGAGGGGTGACCAATATCCCTCCAGTTCTGGACGGGAAAGTTTTCATCGAGTCCGACACCCTTACCGATTATCATTACGGGCTGTTTGCCACCGTGGATGCCGCAACCGGTGAAGAGCTGTGGCACGTGGGCACCATACCATTGGCCCAGGGCGGCACCCAGGCCATATCAGGTAATACCATCTACTGTCCCGGCGGGGACGGCGCCCTCTGGGCATTGGATGTCAATATCGGCCAGGTAAAATGGGGGTACCACGCCGGATTCAACGTACGTGGACACACCGCGCTGTGCGCCGCCCCCGCGGTGGACGAGGGCCGCGGCTGGGTGATCGGCGTTGCCGATACCGGCCATATGTTCGTGTTGAACAAAAATACCGGGCGGGTGGTTAAGGAGGCCTTTCTGGGCGTGGACAGCTGGAAGGTCTTTGATCCCCATCCGGATTCGGGCTACTGGCTCCCGGGATCAAGCGGCATCGCCATCGCGCCCCGGGACGGTTTGCTCTACGTGGCGGGAACCGATTACGACCACGCGTGGCTGGGATCGCGATTCAACCGCAGCAAGGAGAAGCTCTTCTGTTACGACTATGTCTCGAATCCCAACACCCTGGTCAAGGTATGGGAGTACCAGTTTTGCACCAATGACAATTGCAGCTCTCCGGGGAATCAGCTCATTATCGATGGTCACGGTCCTTATGTGGTGGCCTGGTATTCTCTGCCCTCTCCGGCCCTGGCGGACGGACATGTCTACTTCACCTCCACCAACGGCAAAATGTATTGCTTCGGGAGCCCGTTTGAAAAAGATTCCGATAGCGACGGCATACCGGATTATCTAGATAATTGTCCAAATAAATCCAACCCCGCTCAGGAAGACACCTATCCTCCGGGAGGCAATGGTTGTGGTAACGCCTGCGAGTGCGAGGGCAATTTCGACGGTGACGCGGATCTGGACGGAACTGATGCCGTAACCTTCAAAAAGGATTTCGGCCGGGGCGGAATCAGCAATCCCTGTACCAACACCAATCCCTGCAACGGCGACTTTAACTGCAGCGGGGGTGTCGACGGAACTGATGCGAAGGTGTTTAAAGTTGATTTCGGCAGGGGAATGGTCAACCCCTGTCCCAACTGCACAACCGTGCCGTGGTGCTCGTATTAATAAGAAATGGTGGATGACTCATAAAACAGGGAGGAAGCAAATCCTGCATCCCGCGATGAAACAGAAAAGATAAAGAGAGCAAAAGTCAGCCGCTGCCGATTCCCGGTGGAGGCACAAAGCATAAAATTGCGGAGACCTTTCCCCCTCACCCCGGCCTTCTCCCGCCGGGGGAGAGGGGGAAACTGCTTTTAACCATGGCAAATAATTTGATTTTTTACTTAACCAACGTCTAAAAATGAGATATAATTAAACAAAATTAGAGGTCGGCAAGACCGGAACCGATTTCCAATCGTTACCATGGGCTAACTCCTGAATACCGGTTTGTGCACAATAACCAGTATAGTTATTGAGGTCATTGATGATGAGAAGAATAAGGTTAGCCGGCATCGTAAGCGTTGTTGTCTTGTCATGCATCATCGGCTTTTGCAATTATAGCCAGGCGAGGCCCGAGGGGAAAGCCGCATCGCCCAGCGGCTCGCTTTATACCAAGTATGATGACGAATTGTTGTCGGTTGATATTAAGGATGCGCCCCTGGATGAAGTTCTGCGCAAGATAGCAGACCATACCGGTATTAGCTTTTCCCTGCCTCCGTCGCTTTGCAAAAACAGGCTTATGGTGAGATTTGCAAATTTCGACATTGATGCGGGAATAGATAAAGTTCTGAGTCCCTATAACCGTGTTTTCATTTATAACCAGGCAGCGGATCAACCTGAGCAGCCGGGGACCGGACAGTTGAGGGAAGTGAGAATCTATCTTCAGGATAGCGGTAAAAACCGGGCATCGGAAAAACCGGTTATAATAACCGCCCAAAGATCCGACCAAAACCATTCCGGCAAGGATAAGGCTGAAAACAATCAGGTTCTGAAATCATCCCCCAAGCAGACAGAGGTTAAATCACTAAAAGAATGGTTCAAGGATTTGGAGGAAGGAAACGAAGCAACCAAGCTTAATGCGGTGCAGGGTTTGGCCAGAATGGGGGGGATTGAGGCAGTGGCAAATTTGACCACAGCCCTCGAGGATCCCAATCCTGAGGTAAGCAAGGCGGCGGAAGAGGCGCTTATCGACTTATATGCGCGGCTTGAGCAGGAAAACGAGCTCCCGGGCAGCAATAACGATCAGCAACAGGCCATGGAAGGGACGCCGATTTTCGCGATGGATGCCAACGGGGCGATAAATGAAGGAAAGGGCGGCCAAATGGAGGTCGATATCCGTCTGTCGGAAGTTCCGGAAAAACTGATCACCAGCGGCTTCCTGCTGACCTACGATCCGTCTCAAATGGAAATACTCGGCGCTGACGTATTTGATGGAACCGTGCTGTCCGGTCCATGGGACAACGAGATGTCCAGGAAGGTTGCCAACCCTGACGGCCCCGGCACCTATATGGTGATTGTCGGCAACCTGGGATGCGTCGCGCCTGACGAAAACAACTCAATCAATATTGCGCGGCTTCGGGTAAACTGTACCGGAAACTGTGACGGGACATTCACCGTTACCCCGGTTCCAAGCTTTGCCACCATGGTCGGGAACAGCTCGACGGTATATGACGGCAAAATGCCGCCGTCGGTATTCAGGCTCAACTAGAAAATCCCTTCTGATTGCGCCCGCCTTACCGCCTCCATGCATTCAGGATCTGCAGGAACCTTGATTCGCCGGGCAAATAAGGTGCGGTCAGGCAGAAATGTTCACGTGTGCGGGGAATCCAATCATTTTAACCAACCGGGAGGATTGTATGTTCATCGTCAAAAAGCACGTGCTGCTGACCCTGGTATGCCTTGCGCTCATTACTGTCCGGATCGACAGTCCGTATGCCCGGCAAGACAATGAGAAGGGGCAAACCGAGGGCGGGGAGAAAAGCTCCCCATCGCTTGCCATCAAGGCATCCAGCGTCCAGATAGCGCCGGACGCCGCCCCCGCCGGCCAGGCGAAAACATCAGAGAGCGGAAAGAACAATTCAGCAGGCGGGGCCCAGCCGCACATAGTGGTTGATGCCTCTGATTATGACGCCGGAGAGATATGGGAAAATGAAACTCTCATCCACACCTTCGTTGTCCGGAACACCGGCACGGCGCAGCTTGACATCACTCAGGTCAAGGCTGGGTGAGGCAGCACGGTAGCCGCCTTTGACAAGGCTATTCCTCCTGGTCAGGAGGGCAAAGTTACCCTGAGAATCGGCACCGCCGGCAAAATAGGCACAATCGCGCAGAGCGCGCAGATTTTTTCCAATGATCCCGGGCAACCGGCCGTGACCATCAGGCTCGGCGGCACGATAAAATCGTACATCAGCGTGAAGCCGGGTCCCCGGGTGATCTTCAGCGGGTATGCCGGAGACAAGCCGGAGGAAAAATTGACGATTGCCGCCCTTGCTGATGAACCGCTCGGCATAACCGGCGTATCATCCAACATCGATGATAAGATCGAATATGAGCTGCAAAATGAAAAGCAGGACAAGGAATACAGCCTGTTGGTCAGGCCGCGCGGCGGGCTTGAAGAACCCTTCCGCGGCAGAATTGTTCTCAAGACCACCTCGCAGAAGAAGCCCGAGGTAATGATAACGGTCGTGGCAACCCTGAGGAAGCTGATGCAAATCTCCCCTGAATATGTCTATTTCGGCATCATCGATTCCGGCAAGGGAAATCCCGATGAGTCGAGCCTCAAGAGGGCCTCCGTCATCAGCCATGTAAAATCCGAAGATTTTACCGTCAAAAAGATTGAAACAAGCAAAGACTTTATTTTGGCAGAGGCGGATACCGGTCGGACCGGCAAACAGCACACCATCTCCCTCAGCCTTGATAGGAACAAATTACCCACCGGCAAGTTTCGGGAAACCGTATCCATCCACACCCAATGCCTGGGAAAGCTTGATACGGCCATCATCATCGTTGAAGGAAAAGTGATTTAAACCACCGGGGGGGGATCGCTCAGCGATGGGGCTGGAGGTCCCTGAGCAGGTCCGGGTTGGACAAACCGAGTTCAACCGCCCTATCACAGTGTTTTATGGCTTGGGCATAGTCCTTCTTCTTAAAATACGCCATTGCCAGGTTATTGTGGGCTCCGGCAAAATCAGCCTGGTAGGTCAGCGCCCGGCGGTATTCTTCAATTGCCGCATCAACCCTTCCCTGCTGCAGATAGATATTGCCAAGATTGCTGTGGACATCGGCTCTCGATAATCCATTGGCGATAGCGCGCTTATATGAATTGACCGCCCCGGTCAGATTTCCTTTCTGCGCATAGGCATACCCCAGGTTGAAATAGGCGTCCCCGCTATGGGGATTGCCGGCGATCACCCGCTCCAGTTCGGCTATGGCGTCATCGAACTCTCCTGTGCGCACATAAGCAACCGCCAGATTGGTCCGTGCGCCGGCATGGCTTGGGTTGATCTCAAGCGCCCGCCGGTATTCAACCATGGCCTTTTCCAGCTCCCCCGCCCGAACGTAGGACACCCCCAGATTGTAATGCGCATCAGCATAGTTAGGATTGAACCACAGCGCCTGCCGGTACTGGGAGACGGCTTCATCAAACCTGCCTTTGACACTGTAAGCGATGCCCAGATTATTGCGCGCTTCGGCAAAATATGGCCGGATGGCAAGTGCCCGCTCATATTCGCCTATGGCCCCCTCCAGGTCACCCTTTTGATAGAGGAGCAAACCGAGGTTAAAATGCCCCTTTTCATAATCCGGTTTTAAAACCAGGGCCTTTTTGTAGCTTGCGATTGCCTCTTCCGTCATGCCTTTGCGCGCATACACCGTCCCGAGGTTGTTGATCGCCTGCAGCTGATCCGGCTTGATGACCAGCGCCCTTGTACATGCCGACAGGGCCTCATCAAACCTGCCTGCATTGGTATATGCTTCACAGAGATTGGCGTAAGCCCGGGCGCATTCGGGAACTGTTTTGACGGTCTTTTCATAGAGGGTAAGACTGTCTTGCCAATCCCGGTTTCTGTCCGCGACCCGAAGCGAAAAAAACATGAAGATCGCGAGGCAGCACACGGACACCGGGACATAGTACCTCCGGTCCCGCATCACCTCATCACACAAAACCGCTGCCGCCAGGCAGAACCCCACCGACGGCAGGTAAAGATAGTGTTCCGCCAGCAGCTCGTGGTGCGGGATAATATGGCATACCGGAAGCAGGGTAAGAAAAAACCAGGTGCATCCGAAAGCAAGCAAGGCATGGCGGGTTACCAGATAAAAGAGCACGCATGCCGTGCCGGCCAGAAACAAAAAGGAAAAGAGAGTTGCCGGATCCAGCAATGACAGAGATAAGGGAAATGCATTGTACGAGTAATCGGCAACCAGATGAACCGGGTAAACCAACAAATGCAGGTAGTGCACCACAATTTTCCCCACCGTGGCAAAATTGACAAGGGCACTATCCCCATAATACGTATCCTGATGTGATGGAGAGTTGATGAAGATTTTATAGTAGCAAAAGGACAGGGAAACAAGAAACAGGGCTGCATAGCATAACCGGGCCTGGGCCAGGCTCCGCCGGACACTTTGGAAAAGTTTTTTACCAAACGCCTTGTCCCAACCGGGTTCCGGCCTTGAAAAACTTTCAATCGTATCATGGATGAGCAGCAGCGCCGGAAAGGTAACCGCCATTTCCTTGCTGCCCAGACTGAGTCCATAGGATATAAAGCAGGAGACGGAGAAGACGGTTTTTCCGCTCTTCCGATAGGCAAGAAAAAAATAAAATCCCGCCAGATAAAATAAGGCGAAAAGAATATCTCTCCTTCCGGAAAGATAGGTAACGCTGTCGGTTTGTATCGGGTGGAGGGCAAAGAAACCGGCAGCGAGAATCCCCACACGGGGGTTCCCCGCGAGGCGGGTTACCAGGAGGAAAACCACCAGGGATGTGAGGAGGTGATAAAAGATATTGGAGATATGATATCCCAATGGACACAGCCCTTTATCAGGTTCCTCACAGTCTCCTATACGGCACCACAGTTTTTTATTGAGCGTATAATCTATGGCATAGGTGATCATTCTAACCGGCCGGTAGAACGTCGTTCCGGTTGTTAAACCGAGAATCCAGGGAATGTTTTCAATGCCCCGTATGCCGAGGTTGTCGGTGAGCAGAAGCGCATCATCAAACACAAAGGCGTTGTTCAGCGAATTGGCATAGCAGGCACCCGTTACCAGAAGCACTGCAACCAGAAGCAGATGCCATTTCCGGTCCGCGCCCTTACGCGCGTGATCCGACAGGACCGGTTTTACAGGCAGACGCGGGGCATCGGCCCCGTCCGCCTTCCGTGTTTTTTTTTGGACAGATTCTTTATCCATATTTATCACTGCCGCAAGGAAGGACGCCGGCATTCGGCAGTACAGCGTTTATCATAATCAATGCAGATACGGCCTGATTATCGATTCGACCCGGTTTCTCCCGATTTACCGCGGTAGGGTGCTAGCCATTTGATCAATTGTTCGGGAACCGGGTATCCCCCCCGTATGGCCTTATCACAGTGCTCTATGGCCAACCCATAGTCTTGCTTCTGATAGTAAAAGTACGCCAGGTTATTATGGGCCGTTGCCAGGGAAGGCTTCATTATCAGGGCCCTTTCGGCTTTTTCAATGGCCGAGTCTGTCATGCCTAATGTGCCCAAGGCCATGCTTAACCCGATGAGGGCTTCCGGCTTTACCAGCCTGAATTCTAGCGCTTTCAGAAAATAAAAGATAGCCATATTCGCCTCGCCCTTTTTCAGGTAGGCGGAGCCGAGGTTGTTGATGGCCTTGGGATATCGGGGTTCTATGGATATCGCGTCCTTATACTCCGCAATAGCCTCATCAAAAAGACCCTTCTTGTAGTAAGCAAATCCCAGGTTGTAACTCGCCTCGGCGTAGCGGGGATTGATGGCAAGCGCCTGCCGGCATTCGGATACGGCCTCATCCATTCTTCCCCGGCTTGCATACGCCTCACCGAGATTGCAATGGGCGCGAGCGCACCGGGGTGATGTTTTAACGGTTTTCTCGTAAAGGATAAGGCTGTCGTTCCAGTCCCGGTTTCTATCGGCAATGCGGATGGAGAAAAGCGCGGCCACGGCGATAAAACAAAGCGTGAGCAACGCCGCGTGCCTTCCCTCCGCCAGAAAGCGCTCTCCGGTTAATGCCATGGCCAGACACAAGCCGACCGACGGCAAATAAAGATAGTGCTCCGCCAGCAGCTCATGGTGGGGAATTATATGGCATACCGGCAGCAGGGTTATGAAGAACCAGGCAATGCCGAAAGCAATCATCTTCCGGGTATCCAGCAGCTTGAACGCCAGATACCCCATGAGCAGCAGCGCCATGAGTGATGCCAGGGCTGATGGCTCATAGACCGCGGTTGAAAGGGGGAAGGCATCAAAACTATAGTCGGCGTTGAGCCTGACGGGAAACAGGATGAGCTTGAGATAATGCACCAGAATCCTCGCCACGGTGAGAAAGGTGGTGAGTGCGCTGCCGCCATAATAGGTATGTTGAAGAGAGGGAGACTTGATGAAGATCTTGTAGTAGCTGAAGGCCAGCGCCCCCAGAAAGGTGAAGGGATACAGGCAATATGCCTGCGCAAGACTTTTTTTCAGGCTTGAAAAGAGGGCCTTCCCACGGCCGGCAGCGGAACCGGCATCATCACGACTGAAATTTATCACCAGGTCATACACCAGAAAAAGAGCCGGGAGGGTCACTCCCATCTCCTTGCTCCCCACGCTTAACAGATACACAAGAAATGTCGCAATGATGAAGCGCCTCTTCTGCGACTGCCGGTACCTGAGGAAGAAATAGAACCCCGCCAGGTAAAACAGGGTAAAAAGGATGTCCCTTCTCCCCGAGATATAGGTCACGCTGTCGGTGTGCACCGGATGGAGCAGGAAGAGGCCGGCGCCGATAAAAGCGGCCCGGGCGCTGGAGGATAACCGATAGATCACCAGATACGCCAGGACGGCGGTAAGCAGATGATAGAAAATACTGGCGATATGATAGCCGATGGGAACAAGCCCCCGGTCAGTCCACTGCCGGCTTGCAAAGCGGTGCCAGAGCTTTTTGTTGAGGGTATAATCCAGCGTGTAGGTAATGGTTCTGAGCGGCCGGTAGTATGCGGAGAGCTTTCCCGAGAGCAGGAGGCGGGGAAGGTTTTCAATGCCGGTTATTTTAGAACTCGCGGCGATCAGATGCAAATCATCAAAGACATACTGGTTCTGCAAACTGTCGGCATAGCAGAGCGCTGCAAGGGCAAGCATTACCAGAAAAAACCGGAACCACCGTTCGGCCGATTTTTTCTTTTTTGCTTCTGCTGTGTCTTTCTTCTCGCGGTCTTTGTTCCTGACTTTCAGTCTTGCGGTACCGCACGCCTTATTATCGGAATCTTTTAGGCACATCGTTTATTTTTAGAGCAGCACCAGCCGTTTGTCAAATAGTTTAAACGAACAGATTTCTCGCGGAGCCTGCCCTGAGCGATAAAAGAAGATTCTTCGCTGCGCTCAGAATGACACGGCGAAGGGCTCTGCATGACGCAGCGAAGGGATCGAAATGACAGAGGAGAGGGTTCAGGATGAGCCGGCAGGAGCAGCTTCAGCCGCCAATAACATACCTGCCTGTCATGTCGGCTCAGTTTCATGTAAATAAGAGGGGTCAGCATTTCTCTGCTGACCCCTCTTATTTACATGCGTTTACAGAATTATTTTACTTCTTATCAAGAAAAAATGGAAGTTCCCGGATTAAAAAAGTATCGCTGACTATTTCATCATCGGTGGCCACCGTAACCGTAACCTCCTGGTCTCCGGTTCCCGCAAACCTGCCGGGCATGATCAGGACGATGTTCCATATATAATCGTTGCCCAGGATAATGGGAAACAATGTGAAAATCGCATCCCGCGGATCATACGCTATCTTGGTTTTAAAAGGCTGGAATCCGGTGTCGCTCCCTTTTATGACCAGGAGCCGGGGAAGCGCCACCCATCGCGACTTCCAAATATTGTCCGAAATCACCTCTATGCCCGCATCACCTGCAACGGTCGTGGTGGTGGAAGACGGTCCGGTGGTGGTGGTCGATGAATCGGTAGTGGTGGTAGTGGTGGATGGTCCCGTAGTCGTCGTGCTCGATGGTCCTGAAGTAGTGGTGGTTGATGGTGTAACGCACTCATAATCATCAGCGCCTTCGACACAAGCGGTTCCTTCCGGGCAGGGATTCGAACCAAGCACACAGGCATCGCCCGTACAACTTTCCTCACCGGTACAATATAACCCGTCATCGCAATCCGTGTCAGAGGCACAGGGAAAGCAGAATCCGCCCGGCTGCAACTCGGCGGTGAGCTGTAGGCCGGAAGCGGCATCCGCAATCTTCACGTCATCCAATATCCTGAGCTCTTTGCAAGGATTGGCCGCGCCGCTTGAAACGGTATTTAAAACTTTAACTATGGGTCCGGTGCCGGTTTGAATGTCGGCACTGCTGATGCTGAAAAGCACAACCCTGCAGCAGCCGTTCACCTGTTCGTTGACCATACAGGAAAAATTACTGGTGCGGTCCGTGGTTTCACAGCCCGTACACTCGAGGAAGTCACCGGCATCGCAGATATCCATGGTCATGCCGCTGGCTATGTTATTCCCCGGGTTATCCAGGTTTACCGCCACCGGGCTATCAGTTGCTCCGGGCAACGCCGAACCCCTTCCCACAGTAAGCGTCACCCGCGCATGCGCGGCTGCCGGCGGCAGGGCGAGAAAACTTGCGGCGGAAAACAAAACAAGCAGCATCATTCCGGTTTTATGGCGCTTCATTCACTTTCCTTTCACATCAGAGCCTTTGGTGGAAATCGCCGGGGCGCTAAATAACTTCCCCTTTTATGTTTACTACTAACGGCTCTTTCTTCTTGTTGGTCTTGATTTCAACTGTCTCGTCAAATCTGCCCTTCGGCATTTTGTCCTTGTCAAGGGTGATGACAACCGTATATTGGACTCCCTTCTCGTTGGCTTCCGTCTTGGTTGCAATCCAGTTGCGGCTCTCTTTGACCTTCTTGATTTCCAGTTCTTCGCCGCGGGCCTTCTTAATCACGACCGACCGGGTAAGATTGTCGGGAGTGATCGGCCCGGCCGATGTGTCGATCTTGCCGAAATAGAGGGATGCGGGCTTTACTTCAACCTCGCCTTGAATCCTGACGAAGACCGGGAGAACAAGCGATGGTTTCTTCCGGCTGGTTGTGATCAGCTCGATCTGTCCCCGGACCATTCCCTCCTCTTTGGATATGCTGGATACATCCATAGTGTATTCTTTCCTCCTGGTAACGGTTTCCAATTTGTACCTGATTTTATTTGTCAGGTCGGTCTTCACCTCGGTAATGTCGAATTCCTGCCCTTCCATCGCGGAAATGGTCAGCTTTTGACTCAGCTCATCACCTTCATACCCCATGAGATTAATCCGGTTTCCCGGTTTGATACTGATATATTCTCTTATCAGGCAGCTCAGGGTAATGCTGGTGCTGGGGGTGTTCGGATCGTTTGAGGCCACGGTTGCTGTTTTAGTTAACTTGCCCTGCCTTCTGCTGGTATTGAGCTTCAATGTTATTTTGCCCTCCTGACCGGGGGCGATAGCCTTGTCAAAATCGGCTACGGTGCACCCTCACCCAGGTTTGACATTGGAAATATTCAACACCCCTTTACCGGTGTTTTTAACGATAAAACTGTGGACCACGGTATCCCCTTCCCAGACTTCACCTGCGTCAAACAGGCGCTCCTCTATCGATATGGCCGGCTGGTTTTCCTCCGATGTTTTGCCTTTTGCGGCTTCCGATTTTGGTTTATTAATCTCCTGCTTCGGTGTCACCGTTGCGTTGATCTTTGGCTTCTGAGCGTATGACTGCGGCAACACCGGGAAGTTAGCCACAAAGCACAGGATGATCAAAAGACAAAATGATGTTTTGGTGATCGGCATATACCTCCTCCTTGGGTCAGATGCTTTCGGGGTCAAATTCGAGAATTTACCAGCCGCCGCTTGGTTTTCTCTCAGAAATATTGATGGTCGGCAGGAACGGCCTTATGGCGCGAACGCATTCCGCCTGAAGGAACTCCTGCCGAAAATTCAAATACCTTTGGCTGACGTTATGGCCGGATAAAAAACTTTTTTCCATTACATGTCGGATACAAACGTTTTATACTTGAATTATATTTAAGAAATAACCACGAAGATGTTTTTTAACACCTTCGTGGTTATCGTTTGGTTTTATTTATAAACCTACCATATCCCGGTTCACACCGGCGATTGACGCATCAATCGAGTCCTTCCTGTCTTTCTTCCAGGAAGAAGGGAAGCAATGTAACCCCCGCTTTTCCGGATACTGCTTCCGAACCCGTGATCACGTTCACCGTTACGCTGTCAACCGGACCGGTCAGAAGCTTGGGCATTACGTAAACCCATACCAGGATGGTGTCGCTGTCCAGCACTACGGGCGGGAGCTTCACCATCGCTTTCGCCGGACTGAACGAAACCTTCGTCTGTCGCCGCGCGAAATGGGTATTGGTTCCCTCAATCCTCAATCGCTGCAGCATCGGAATCCATCTCGACTGAAGCACGGAAGACGGCATCACCTTAATGCTGGGCATTGGAGCAATCGAGGTGGTCGGGCTGGTCGTCACCGGTATGGTGGTCGTCACCGGTATGGTGGTCGTCACCGGGATGGTGGTCGTCACCGGTACGGTGGTCGTCACCGTTACGTTGGTCGTCACCGTTACGGTGGTCGTCACCGGTACGGTGGTCGG
>CAYWLT010000034.1:1196-15703 GCA_964459295.1 uncultured Thermodesulfobacteriota bacterium | reverse complement strand
GCCACCGACGGCGTCCTGGGCAGCGCGGAGCGCAGACATATACGGCAGGTGTCGGTCAATCTCACCGTGCGGTCCGCGACGAGAGATCCGGTTTACCGGGATCCGGTGGTGGGGGATAGCTACCGGAGGCGGACGCTTACCTCAAACATTAACTTGCGCAATATTACCTGATGAATGCCCCCTCACCCCGCCATCTCCCCGGAGGGTAGAGGGGACCAACGTCTCATCATTGCCTGTGGCATTGAAGAAAATTAAGGATGATCCCTCTTGGTTGAGGGTAGAAAAAACTGTAACCTTCTCCCGTTCCCACGAGGAGTGAAACAATAAATACGCTCGCCTCTCCCCGAGGGGAAAAGAAGTCAATATTTTTCTCCCTCTCCCCCGGGGAAGAGGGTTGGGGTGAGGGGGAAAACACTGCATTACGAGGAGGCCATACCATGGTACAAAAATCAAACAACGAGAGCGGCGCCATCATCGTGGTGGCTGTTTTTGTCACCCTTGCGCTGAGCGTGCTCGGCGCCCTCGCCAGCATGCTCACCAACGTGGAGCTGGACATCGCCAGAAATGACCGCTTCGGCAAAGAGGCATTCTTCGTCGCCGACGCCGGTATCCCCATCGCGGCAAGGCTGATAAGAGATATGGCGTTAAACGAAGGTGTGGACTCCTCGGACTATTCGGGCATTGCCATCGATGACAATCTGATAAATGAGGTACGGAATTATTATAAGGGCGAAACGGACAAAAATGACAAGAATACCGACTCCCCAACCCACAATCCCGATCTTGCGACCTCGGTGCTGGAACGAAATGTCGCTGTCGATATCGACTGGAGGGTGAAAAAAGTGGGGCCGGGCAGTTCTCTTCTTTTCGCCATGGGTTATGAGGGTATCGGTGCCGATCGCAGCCATGGCGGGATAAAATTTTTCTATGACATCGATTCCATCGGTTTTGCACCGGGTAACGTCGCCGCGCGGGTCGGCGCCGTGTATCTTTATCAGTAAAGGAGGACACCTCCAATGAGAATAATACGCCCCCTGTATTTATTATTTCTTACCATCCCGATTTTATCGCCTGCACCGGCAGAGGCACAGTGCCCGTGGTGGTGGCCGGACTGCCCGTGGAGCACAACCAGCACCACCTCGGTCAGGCCGACCACCACCACCTCGGTCAGGCCAACCACCACCACCTCGGTCAGGCCGACCACCACCACCTCGGTCAGGCCGACCACCTCAACCTCGGTCAGGCCGACCACCTCAACCAGCTCCACCACCACCTCGGTCAGACCGACCACCTCATCCAGCTCCACCTCTACCTCGGCCAGGCCGACCACCTCAACCAGCTCAAGCGCCACCACCTCAATCGCGGCCTCGACTACCATCCCTCCCGCTGATATGGCGATGTACCAGTGTTCCCCTCTCTTTGCAACCACGGAGGTGACCCCCAATATCCTGATCATCCTGGATAATTCCGGCAGCATGAACTATATGGCCAACGGGTATATCAAGACCGGCAGTGACGCCGGGTTCTACCGCCCCGACGATTTCGACCCCAATGCCGTCTACTATGGATACTTCGACTCAGCCGCCCGTTATACCTATAACGGCACCAGCAATGAATTTGTCAGGGACAACGTGTCCGGCGCCTGGAACGGAAACTTTTTAAACTGGCTCGCCATGCGACGGGTGGATGTCGCGCGAAAAGTTCTGGTGGGAGGCAAGGCCGGCTCGCGTACGGGAACCGGAGAAACCGTCTTAAGCGGTGAAGTTCCGGCGCAGGATAGCAGAAAGTTTTTTAAATTTTACTCCGGAGCGGGAAGCTATACCCCTTACAGCAACCAGTATGTCTACAAACTTTCCAAGGGTTATATTGAAAGATACAAAATTGACACCCCGGCCAATTTCAACTACGCCTCCAATTTCAAGATGTACTGCAATGATTTCAACGGGCATGATGCCTACTTTGAGGACGCGCACTTCGATTATCAGGGAGCGTCCGGCGAAGATTACAAGAGCTACCGCGTCTACAGCCGGAAAGCCGCAAGGGCGAACGGCGCCTGTGACATTAACTATTATGACACCGGCACAATCCGCACCACCCTCACCTATCAAGATCGCTTTGCCATTAAAGTGCGCAAAAAAGCGTCCGAAGAACCGAACCTGTTTCTCGATGGCAATGTCGCGGGAATTTTGCAGCGGGTGGGCAACCGGGCCCGCTTCGGCCTGGAATATTATAACTATGATGAGGGCGGCAGAATCGCGAACTACATCGGCAGTCCGCTCCCCGCTCTCATAAAAAATATCGAGGACGAGGGGTGCAATAACTGGACGCCGCTTGCCGAAAGCCTCTATGAAGCGGCACGTTATTTCAGGCAGGACCCCCCGTATTACAGCAGCAGTGATTATACGGTGAGCAAGAATAACGATCCCTACTACTTTCAGAACGAGGGGGTATATGTGGATTGCGCCAAAAGCTTCATTCTCCTGGTAACCGACGGCGAATCCACCAAGGATTTAAATATTCCCGTCGCGTTAAGAGACTATGACCATGATGGACGTGACCCGGGAACCTATCCCGACGACGGATCCGATTACCTGGACGATGTCGCGCTGTGGGCTCATACCACCGACGCGCGCACCGGTGCCAAAGACCTGCCGGGTGAGCAGATACTCAACCTGTACACCATCTTTGCCTTCGGCAGCGGTTCTCAGCTCCTGAAGGACGCCGCTATGAACGGGGGATTTGTCGACATGAACGGCAATCGCATACCCGATCTCGCCATCACTGCCGAATGGGATAAGAACGGCGATGGCATTCCTGATACCTACTTTGAAGCAGCCGACGGAAACCAGCTTGAGCTGAGGATTGCGCAGGCCATTACCCAGATTCTGCAAAGGGCGGCTTCCGGCACGTCCGTATCCATACTTTCCACCTCGGCCGAGGGCGAAGGCTCCCTCTACCAGGCGCACTTCAGGCCGGTGGTCTTCGACGGCATGAGAAAGGTCGACTGGCTGGGCTATCTCAATTCCTTGTGGGTAGACCCCTATGGAAATCTCCGCGAGGATACGGTACAGGATGACGCCCTGGTATATGGCGACGATGCCATCATCAAATTTACCATTGATCCCGCTTCAGGGGAAACCGCCATCGCGCGCTATCACGACCACACCGGTCCCAACGGTGAGCCCGACGGGAAGGCGGACAGCGACACCCCCTATGAAACGGTTCTGGTATCCGAGCTTAAATCCCAATGGGAGGCGGGCCGGAAACTGGCGCTGAAGGATGCATCCTCCCGGGCCATCAAGACCTGGGTTGATCTCAACGGGGACGGCAAGGTGGATACCGCCACTGAGTATATCGACTTTACCCTTGCCAACGCCGCCGTCCTGCGTCCCTTCCTGGGCGTCACGACGGTCGCCGAAGCGGAAGACATCATTTCTTTTATCAGGGGTGAGCAGGTGGCGGGTATGCGGGACCGCAACATCACCATCGGCGGAACGGAATACGTGTGGAAACTGGGTGATATCATCTATTCCACCCCCACCGTGGTGAGCAAACCGATGGAAAGGTATAACGTTTACTACGGCGACATCGCCTATGCGGAGTTTTTCAAGCGCTGGAAGAATCGAGGGGTCACCGTGTACGTGGGCGCGAATGACGGCATGCTCCACGCCTTCAAGGGCGGAACCTTCACCGAGGGAGACGACCCGGATACGACCAAGGTAGAGCACGGCTTCTACAGCAAAACCGAGGATCCCGCCACCGACGAGGATCTGGGAGAGGAACGATGGGCCTATATCCCCCACAATCTGCTGCCTCATCTGCGGTGGCTGACCAGCGTGGAGTATCCCCATGTTTATTACGTCGATGCCAAGCCCAAGGTGACCGACGTCAGGATATTTGATGATGACGCGGATCATCCCAACGGATGGGGAACCATACTGATCGGAGGCATGAGGATGGGGGGTGAAGCGATTACCCTCGTCGATGACTTCAACGGAGACGGCACGGTGGATGCGCCGAGAACCTTCCGCTCCGCTTACTTCGTCCTGGATATAACCAATCCCTCCCGCCCCACACTTTTGGGAGAACTCACCCACCCCGACATGGGCCTGACCATCTCGTATCCCGCGGTTGCCCGGCTGGAGGCAAGCCATGGATTCGACAGCCCTGAAAATGACGAGTGGTTTGCCATTATGGGTTCCGGTCCCTTTGATTGCGACGCCGTCAGCAACCAGAAGGGCCGTGTCTTCGTGTATCACCTGAAACTGAGTGATGGCACCATAGACATGGACGGCGCGGGACTGGTGCAAACCATCCTGACCAGCGAAAACAAAGCCATTATGGCCTCCCCCGTCACCATGGATCTCAATCTCAACTATAACGTGGATACCATTTATATAGGCGACTCCTATGTCGACGGAACCGACGAACGGGGCAAGATGTTCCGCATCAGCACCCGGAGCAACAATAGCCCCGCGCCCAATGCCTCTCCCTGGCCCTACAAAACCGATCCATCGGTCAGCCCCTGGCTTATGACCACCTTATTCAGCTCATCCACTCCGATCACCGCCTCACCGGCGGCATCCATGGATGCGCATGATAATATATGGGTCTACTTCGGTACGGGGAAATACTATAGCGTGAGCGACAAGACCGATACCACCATCCAGCGTTTTTACGGGATCAAAGACGCCTGCGCCTATGGAGCGTGCAGTGCCGCGGATGAAATTGCCCTTGCCGATTTATATCCATCCACCGACATCATCGTGCTCACCAACCGGCAGGTCATCGGTGCGGCGGCAAATACCTGGAATGCCTTTGTTGAGGAAGTCCAGGCTAAAAAGGGCTGGTACATCAACCTGGCGTCCGGTGGCGAGCGGTTGCTGACCCGTCCCGGCATCCTGGGCGGCGTGGTTGTTTTCGCCCCGTACACGCCGGTTGCCGATATCTGCCAGTCCGGCGGCACCGGAGCGGTCTATGCCCTCTACTACGAAACCGGAACCGGCTACCCTAAACCCATTCTGACGACGGAGGCATACGGGGGGGATAAAAAGAGCGTAACCAGAATTGATCTGGGTGAGGGACTCACTTCAGAGATAGGGCTGCACGTGGGCAGGAAGGCCGAGAGCACCGGCTTTATTCAGCAGAGCACCGGCGCGGTGGTGCAGGTGGATGTTGACCCGGCGCTGAATATCAAAAGCGGACTTGTGGGATGGCAACAGCATTAAGGAGGATGCGCGCATGATAAAAAAATTGATGCTGACGGTTATGGTACTGGGGTTTGCCGCCATGTGTGCCGGCGCTTCAGACCCCTCGTATGAAACTACCCCTTCTGAAGAGGAGCACGCGTCCGCGGCGGATAAAAAATTACACACCGATATGCTGGTCCTCGATGGCGTCGGCAACAACCATGTGACCTTCTGCAATCGAATCTATGAGGTCGGCTCCCATACGACGATCAGAAATGAACGGGGAACGACCATCGCGCTTGAAAGCCTCGACACCCCCTGCAAGGCCATGGTAAGCTACATTAAGAAAAAAGGCGCCTACCATAGGTACATAGCCATGGTCATCGAGGTACGGGGTGAGGTCGAGCCGGTGCCGGAGTAACCTTGATGGTAGGAGAACAGTCTTGTGCGGCAGGGCTCGGGGATGCCCTGCCTTTTTTTCTTCTTTTAATTAAGATTTGATCCGGAGTTACCGATATATATAACCATAAAGCAATACCTGAACATATCTCCATTCCGCCCCCGGGAACCGCAAAGCCCTTTGGCGTTTCCGTGGGAGCGCGCTCATGGGCGAAGGATGCGCAGCCGGAGCCGCTCCTACCGTTGATAGGTGCGTACGATAAAAATCCATAATCTTCTTTCATAACCCTGTAAGCGCAACCCATGAACGGAACGCAAGACAGCTCCCCCGCCGATGACCGGCTATTGGGCAATGTCATCATTGAGCTCAATATATCGCGCCGCAAGGCGGGCATGTATCCGGGCGGTCATCCCGAGATAGAGGAGTCGCTCAACCGGGCGCTGGAGATACTTCAGAAGCTGCTTGAGCTGAAAGGGCAGATTACCCTGTTCGTGGCCAAGGATGTCTTGTTCATCGATGACCGCCCCTTTGACCAAAAAAACCCGGCCTGCACCGAATGCGCCCGCTGCCTGAGCGACAAGGGCATCATCTCGCTGGCCTTCACCCGCGGCATCACCAAAGAAGAGCTGCACGCCTTTCACCGGTTTCTCCTGAAGGATGCGGAAGACGCATTGCCGGAGGAGCTGGAACGAGAATTCAATCAATGCGGTTTGTCTCGTATCAAGGCTGAATTCATTGACTATGAGGCCTTCTCCTTTGCCGAGGGCGCGCCGCTCGATGATAACAATCTGAAAAGAGGGTTGTGGCAGCGCTATGTTCAGGAACTGATCAGGGGTAATCTGCGTTCATCAAAATACCCCATTATCCGCGAGATACCCCCGGAAACCTTTGCCCGTCTCATAAACTCGGTTGACGCCGCCGAGATCACCGTTGAAGCCAGCGACCGGGTTATTACCGCCTATCTGTGGCAGTCGCTGGAAAAAATATCCTGGATTGCCGACCTCAACCGGCTGATCAAATTCATCAACCGGCTGCGCCCCGACCTGAAACAACAGTTTCTCTCCTCCTCGTTTTCCAAATTTCCCAAGGAAATCAGGCTGACCGAAGACATGCTCAGGGAAATACCCGCGGACGAAGCGCTTGAGTTCCTCGATTCCATCAATAAAACAAATACCGCCCTGCCCGAAGCCATCAAGAACCTCATGGAAAAGCTCTCCCTGCTCACCCCGGAAGGCTTCCTCGGGCGTGCCGCCGGCCGGGAACTGATCATCGACGATATCCCGCTTCCCTTCGACCCCAGCATCATGTCCGCCGAAGACGATTTCAGGGTGTTTGTGAACGACGCTTACACCGCGGAACTTCAAGCGCTGCTTGCGGTTTGTGACCGGGATGCCGAACCGGTGATAATGTCCTGGTCCGAAAAAGACTGGGGCGATGAAGCGTTGGAGAAAAATTTTAACCAGGTGCTCCTTGAGCTCATTGCGTCGAGCGCGGATAACAGCTTTATCGAGCATGATTATGGGTACTTCAACCATCTTCTCCAGGAGCAGATTGAATACTTTATTGGAACCGGCCAGTACGACCAGGTTTTAAAAATCTTGCACACCGTGCAATCAAGGGCGGATGAAGGCATCCTTCAGTTCAAGGATCTGGAGACGCTGTCACCGGAAACGCTTGCCGCCCTGGTTGACTCTTTCCGGGTCCTCGGGGGCCAGCATCGGGAAGAAGCGCTGGCATTATGCAAGCTCTGCGGGGACCGGGTTGTGCCTCCGTTGCTGGATGCGCTCGGTCAGGAAGCTACACGAAGGGTACGCAAGTTTCTCCTCGACCTGGCAATCCATATATCCGATGCGGCAGCGCCCGAAGCAATAAAGCGCCTGGATGATAAGCGGTGGTTCGTAAAACGAAACATGCTCTTCATCATCAGCGAGTCGGGCAACCGGGATGCGCTTCCCTTCGTTAGGCCCTACTGCTACCATGATAACCTCAAACTGAGCTTCCAGGCCGTGAAATACCTGCTCAAGAACGATGAACGCTATGCCATCGAAGTGCTCAGGCGATATCTCAGGTCGGAAACCACTGACAAAATGGAAATGGCCCTGAGCATTGCCGGCATTTTCGGCGTAAAAGCGATCGTCCCGGAAATTATCACCCTGCTCGGGAAAACCGCAAAACGCGGCTCGGACTGGGAACAAAAAATTCCCATGGTAAAGGCGCTGGGACAGATAGGAGATCCCCGCGCCCTCTCCCCGCTCAAGCAAATCCTTGACGCAAAGAGTCTTTTTTTCAAAACCCAGCTCAGGCAACTGAAAGCGGAGGCTGCCGCCGCGCTTAAAAGCCGCTTCCCTGAAGGAGTTCGGACGGTTATCGGCGCCATGTCGGAAGAGGAACCATTAACCGGCGCAAGAAGGCTAGGCGAAGAAGCGTCTGCCGTCCCGGCGCCGGACGGAAACCGGGCGCAACGGGATGCGTCTCTCCTGAACCGTCAGGGGGTTCCCCATGGCACTTAAAAGCGAAAATCAGGGCGACCGGATAAAAAAATTTGTCAGTGCCCTGAACATCGCCATATCCAATTGCAGTCTCTACTCCAAAGATCATGACCTGATTGAAGAATCAGGCAAAAGGACCCTGGCCATCCTCGGCGAGTTGCTGAATGATCCGGTTGAGGTGATGGTGATCGATGATGACCTGGTCATCAACAAAATGCCCCTGCGCGGCGCGGGGCTGCAGGCGGAAGGCCTGGTGCGGCGCCTGAACCGGAAGTCCATTTCCCGGGTCGATTTCCTGAAGGGAATTACCCCGGAGGAAATGAACCGTTTCATCCGCATCATGTCCAGGGCCGACGGCGGGTTGTGCGCCTCTCCCCACATTATCACCGGCCAAGTGGATCTGAGCACCGGTCGTTTAAAAGCGGAGTGCGCTTACACCGAGGAAGACCTCGACAGTTTTAAGGCAGAGCAGATTGAACGGCTTAAGGTCATTTATGAAAATATTGCCCCGTTTAAACAACTTCCCATGAATGAGCTTGAGGAGATCGTAGCCAGGTTTGTTGCAACTCTGTCCCGGGAGATAAGCGTTCTCAAGCTCTTAACTCCCATTAAATCCTACAGCAACTATACCTACGTTCATTCAATCAATGTTGCCATTCTTTCGATTTTTCAGGCCGAGTCGCTCGGCCTGGAGGGCAAACTGCTGCATGATATCGGCCTGGCCGCCCTGCTGCACGACGTGGGGAAACTGTTCATCGACAAGGATATTTTGGAAAAGCAAGGTCCGCTTGATGAACAGGAGTTTGCCGCCATGACCAGACATCCGGCGTACGGCGCCGCCTACCTTGCCCGAATCGAGGGCATCGCCAGAATAGTGCCCATCGTGGCCTTTGAACATCACCAAAAGTATGACGGCACCGGATACCCCAAACGGAAGACGGGTGGAAGCAAACAGCACACGGGAAGCCAGATGGTTGCCGTCTCCGATGTTTTTGACGCCCTGCGCAGCTGGAGGCCGTACCGGAAAAGCCTGGAGATGGATGAGGTGCTGATGCTGATGCAAAAAGGGATCGGTGCCGATTTTAATCGGCATCTGGTTGAGAATTTTATCAATGCCTTTCAAAAGGCCGTACGTAAGGAACGGCAATCATAGGGCCGTTCTTTCAAAAAATGCACAGGGAATGACCCCGTACCTGCAACCCTTACAGGGTTCTCGGCAACCCTTGCGAGCCACTTGTACGACATAAGGTGCCGCCATGCCTCGCATCGATACATTTCTTAATATTATGCAGGATGTGCAAGCCTCGGATCTGCACATCGGCGCGGGTTCGGTGCCGTTGCTGCGCATCAACGGGGTGCTGGAAAAGACAAAGCACAAGGTGCTCTCTGAAGAGGAAGTGCGGATACTCCTCTATGAGCTCCTGACCGACAAGCAAATCGATCACCTGGAGAAAATCGGTGAGATTGATCTCGCATATTCCATCCCCGGCATCGCCCGGTTCCGCATAAACATGTTCAAAAAATACCCCGGGTTTGCCGCCGCCTTCCGTATTATTCCGCAGGATATCCCCACCCTGGACAGCCTCGGTTTACCCGAGGTGCTAAAAAAAATCCTTTCCCAAAAAAGCGGCCTGATCCTGGTAACCGGGCCCACCAATTCCGGCAAGTCGACCACGCTGGCGGCCATGCTGGACCATATCAATGAGCACATGAATTACCATATCATCACCCTGGAGGATCCCCTGGAATTCATTCACCAGGACAAAAATTGCGCCATCAACCAGCGGCAGATCGGCGAACACAGCATGTCCTTTGCAAACGCGCTGCGCGCCGCCCTGCGAGAAGACCCCAATGTGATTCTGGTGGGGGAGATGCGGGACAATGAAACCATTGCGCTCGCGCTGACCGCGGCAGAGGTGGGTCTGCTGGTGCTGGGAACGCTCCACACCCGGTCAGCCGCGCAGACCGTAAGCCGCCTCATCGATGCCTTCCCGGTCGACCAGCAGCCGCAGATGCGCCTCACCCTTTCCGAAGTCCTGCTCTGCTCATGCTCGCAGCAGCTGCTGCGCCGGGCCGACCGCGGCGGCCGCATCGCGGCGATCGAGATCATGGTGTGCAATCACGCGATCAAGAACCTCATCCGCGAATCAAGAAGCCAGCTGATCAACAACTCGATCATGACCGGCAAGCAGGACGGCATGCAGCTATTGGATCAACATCTAAAGGACATGGTGGCACAGGGCCTGGTGACCGCGGAAGAGGCGGCGCGCTATGCCGAAAACCCCCAGGCCTTGCTTATGGGAACAAACGCCGCCGCCTCACCCGCAAGGGGCGTGCACGCCCAGGAGCGCGGCCTATGAGCAGAGTCCGGCTGGATCAAATCTTACTGCGCCGGGGGCTGGTGAACGATGATCAGATCAAGCAGGCGCTGATGCGCCAGCGTTCGCAGGGCGGCCGCCTGGGCTCACACCTGTTTTATTACCGCTTCCTCTCCGAAGAACAACTGGTCAATGCCCTGTCCGAGCAGCTCGGAGTACCCGGTGTCGCACTCAGTGAAATGGCGGTTCCGGTTGAGGTGCTGCAGAAGGTCCCCCCCAAGCTGGTTGATAAATTCAAGGTCTTACCCTTCGCCTTTGACCCGGCCACGCTTGTGCTCTCAGTCGCGGTAATCGATCCGGACAACCGGGAGGCAATCAGTCAGATACAAAACATCTCGGGGGCCCGGGAAATTAAACAATGCGTGGCGGTGGACAGCGTGCTGCACGACAGGATTGCCCATTACTATCACGGCAGCAGGGGCGGCCCTTCCGGCAGACAGGTCATTGAGCTGCCCGATCTGTTCGAAGAAGACCGGAGCTGGGGGGAAAGCGCGGAAGAGCAGCCCGCCGGCCGGGGTAATAAGGTGGCTGAGCCGATCAACGTGCTGATGGTAACCAGGGCCGCGTTCTTGAGAAACCTGCTGTCATCCATCTTTGAGCGGGAGGGCTATGCCCTGCTGGTTCTTTCCCAGCCGGATCAGATTGCCCGCGCCATGGGTGAACGCGCCTTCGCATATGTGCTGGTGTCGCAGGAGATGGAGGAAGATTTCTCCCGCTGGGTCAAAGAAGGGGCCATCCCGTCGCCCCATGCGGAAGTCTCGCTCTTTTCATCCGTCTGCGCTTCCCTGCTTGACAACCCGGCGCCCTATCCCATGATGATGGAAAGCCTGCTCGGATCCCTGCAGAAATTGTCGGAGCACCGCTGCGCGCAAAGCGAATGGAAACCTCCCTACGCGCGGATGTGCGGTGATGTGCGCGAGCTCGGCCACGCGCTTGGATTAAGGCGGATTGCGGTTGACGGGCTGCAAATAATCTGCAGCATCCTGATTCCGGCGAAAAAAAACCGGGGCGGTGACTCCGACCCGGCGATGCGCTTCGAAGAAGGCAATGATCTGCGCGCCGTGCTGGCATGTATACGCCTCCCCTGGGACATTGAAGGCTGCATCAACGCCTTTTTCCATCTGCTCACGCACTCCGGGGGGGCCGACCGCTGCGGCGACCGGAGGCAGGAAACGGAGCTCGGTCCGCAGATCCTTGCCGCGGTGTGGTACCGCCACTTCATAGCCGACGGGATAGAAGGAACGGACGAAGCGATTGCCGAAGCGGCCACATCGTTGATGAGGGAGCGGGAAGGCCGGCTCTTTTCTTCGGAGGTGCTGGAAACCTATATAAGACTGCTCGACCAGGGCAAGCGGGGTGAACGCCGGTGGCTGCAAAATGACATATTTCTGGTAAGCGGCGCCTGCGAAGTCGCCAAGCAGTTTTCCGCGGCGCTGAGGAAGGCGGGTTTCCGCATCGTTGCCATTGACAACCTTCCCGAGGCCAAGCGTCTTTATGAGCGCCAGCGTCCCGACATTATCGTCGTCAACTTCGACAGCTTCCCCAACCAGGCCATGCAATTCGGCCGGCTGGTACGAAACGATTCCACAACCCTCGCCTACGCCATAACCACCGAAAACAAATCCTCACTCATCGTGAGTCTGCTGGATTCGGGGTTTAGTGATGTTTTTACCCCCCCCTTCAATTATGATATCATCGCCATCCGGATGAGCAAGTCGCTCGCCATCCTGGCGGAGCTCACCGCCGCCTCCGGCAGCTACCGTGGGTTCAGCGGAACGTTTCAGGAACTGCCCCTGATCAATCTCATCCAGGCGCTCGGGATGAGTCAAAGGGATGTCCGCATAGTCCTGGAAAGCGATGAAGGAAAAGCCGCGGAGATCTACCTGCGGCAAGGACAGATGGTGTACGCACAGTATGGAAACGTGTGTGGAGTTGATGCTATATATAAAATTATTGCCTGGGGAGACCGGGGTTCGTTCAGCATAGAGCAGGCCCGGGATTTTCCGCCGGGCAACATATCGCTGCCGAATGATTTCGTCATCATGGAGGGCTGCCGGCTGATGGATGAGGAAAGGATATAGCGGGTCCTGCACCCGCAATGCCGCGCACCCTGGCTGGTATCAGGTATCATCCATCCGGATCAGACGGACACGGCGTTACCGCTAAAGTATGGTAAAAAAGGTGTCGATACGCACTGGATATGCCGGAGCGTACCAAGAGGAGGCTGGCGCTGATGAGCGAGTATTTCAGCGGAGATAAAAAAATCCTGGACAAGATAGAAACCGCACCGGATCGGAGAGGCGGAAGCCGGAGGCGCCATCAACGGTTCCATGTAAACCTTGATGCGATGCTGGAATGCGGGAATATATTATACAAAGGGATCATTATAAATATCAGCAAAAAAGGATGCCGGATTATCACCGACAATCAGATTTTCGGCATAACCAATCCTGTTCTGCTTAAGTATATCGCCCCCGGAGAACTGGAAACCAGGAATGTCAGAGGGAGGGTCAAGTGGCAGAGTAAAATGGAAAACCGGTTTCTCTACAGCATCGAATTCGAAAAAATGCAGACTTTCTGAACACCTGTTTGGCGCGGACGTTGGGCGGCCATCTTTGAACGCAACCCGAACCCGTCGACCGTTACGGATATAATATCATTATAATCGTCTTTCCGATCTCCATTGCCTGGCAAGTCTTTGACCAAGAATTGCGCTTTTAATGGCTCGATTTCAGCAAGATCGGCTTTTTCACCACTCGATGGTTAAAGGTGAAAATCCTTTCGCGCCGGAGAAAATCACTCGGAATCTTTTGAAAAATCGCCGGGCCCGAAATGATCCACATGCGACTTCACGCCGATGATGTGAATCTGTTTTACCCCGTCCCTGCGTGAAATGCCCAGGATGGACTCGTCGTTGATGGAGGTGAATTTTTCGTCGGCCCCTTCAAAATACTTCAATTCGGTCTGGCCTTCTTTCACGAAATAGCTGCCCACCTTCACGTCATAGTCGTCCGGAACCGACTTCAGATACTCCTTCAATTCTTTCAGCTTCATACCCGGCTCCCGTGCATGATTATTCTTGTAGCTGTTACATATACGAAATGCGCCGCCTTTGCAATCAAAATGTCACTTTGGGTCGGACCACGATAACCGGGTGACATTGTTTGATAAGATCTTTTATATAGCACCTAGCCAAAGATATTTGAAATTTCGGTAGGAGCGCCTTTAGGCGCAATGCATTCGCGGCTGAAAGCCGCTCCTACAGGTCTTAAACATATCTGAGAGAAGAATTCTCAGACTCTATATGTAAGAATCTGTTATGAAACAGGCTGTCAATAGAAAAACATGGCAGCTGGCGCAATAATGGCTCTTTGAGGCTAAAAAAGCCATTATTCTTTTGAAGTACTTCTTATTGCCTCAATTTTGCCCACAAAAATGCCACTATTGGTGGTAAAAACCGCCTTTTTCTGAAGAACTAATGATATTTATCAGAGAGATAGCATGGCCCGACCCCGAATAAAAAACAGAAATTCATAACTTTATAATAGCAATTTTCCATTCCCCGTTACCAATCTGGTCACTTCCCGCAATAGAGCATCCCAATGCCTGCGCAACCTTCGGGACATCATCGGTGGCTGCCGGACAATCAACGAGCATATCCATCCGGCTGCCGCTGGTTAATTTGCTCACCAGCGATTCAATAATATATTTCGGATACGGGCACATCCATCCCCGCATGTCTACCTGGTAATGCTTATCGGTTATCTTGCGGGCATCTAACTTTCTCATTTTTTCTTTGCTTCAACCCACACTATGAAAACATAAAAAGCAACAAGAAACAGCAACACGATTAGCGTGCCGTTAATCCAGCCAAAACGCTCTCCCAGTGAGAACGGCTTTCCATACAGCTTTCCTTCGCCGACATGGCCGCCGTATAGAGGAACCCATGCCGCAGATACGAGCATCCCTGCAATGAGTGCTATCCAAGCACGCACGTATCCTTCAGCAGAACGCCATAGGATCCCCACTCCGCAGCCGCCTGCTATAACCA
>CAYWLT010000034.1:0-1096 GCA_964459295.1 uncultured Thermodesulfobacteriota bacterium | reverse complement strand
CCCCCAACAACCGTATGCAAACCCACCGGTAACACAAAATGCATCGGCTGATACCCGTGGGATTTGAGTATGGAAAACCCACAGGTGCCGATGGCAATACTGAGCAGGATCCATTTCATAACCGTGCCGTTCCTGCTGACTAATATTTCGCGGAAGGCTGAACAAAAACAGAGCCGGGACCGCTGAAAGATAATCCCGAAGAGCGCACCAAAAAGCAGCAGCCCGGCAAATTTTGATTTTCCGTAATAGGTATACAGGAGGGCTATCGTTGCAAGCAGCACGCTGATCAACAGACCTATTACCGGCTGATGGGACAGCGGTTTTTTGACGGCCGGCTTTCCTTCGGGAAGTGCGTCAAAGTCAATGTCTTCCGCGGCCTCTGCAACCTGTCGTTTGAGCAATAAGCCCCCAAGATATGCCCCGGGGATGAGACCGAGTACCGCAACCGGCCCGCTCAAGGACAGCGCCATAGTAGCGGAATAAAAGCCGCCGACATTGCAAGGCGGCATAATAACCGTTCCAAACCCCATCAATATACCGCCAGCCACGGCCATCCCGCAGCCGCGCCAGTCCTCTGTCCTGACCTTAAACTCCCGCGATAAAAGAGCTGCTATCGCGACGCCCAATATTAACCCGAAATTAATCATGCTGTGCATATCAAGGTAGAGCGGGGTACGAGGATACTGCGTAAAAGGAGCATCCACAGAAAGCCCCATTAGATAGTACAGCCAACTGCCCCACATCGCCATCTGGGGAAACACGCCTATCGCCCGCGCGTAAGCAAACATGAATATGTTGGTAAGAGCGAGACCAACCGCCCCGATCCACAGAGGCCAGGATTTTTTCCATATTGAAGCACAAAAAAAGGAAATGGCTTTTTTCATAAACATGCGTTATCACTTCACCTATAACTTTATAAGCAACGGGGAGCGAATCATAAAAACATCCGTTTTTGAGCGAATCGTGAAATTTCTTTGAGCCTTTGAGCTTATGGAAGATATCTTACTGTGTAACATACCCATTCGATGTGTCCAATTAATAATGGGTTCCTCTAAAAATTGAACAAAAGTCCTATGCAGCATGGCAGGTGATAGTT
>CAYWLT010000033.1:0-15749 GCA_964459295.1 uncultured Thermodesulfobacteriota bacterium | reverse complement strand
AGGCATCTGAATCAGCAAAACAGGCGTCACGCCTGGCGGTGACCCAAAGCTACCGGGGCGGGAGCCTGGCCGACTACGCGCGGGAAAACGGATTGCCGCTCAAGGAAAGCGAATGGTTTTCACCGGGTGAGCCCATAGAGGGCATCGGCATCAACCGGGAATGCAGCGATGCCGTATTTACTTTGAAGAAAGGGGAGATAACCCCGCCGATAAGCGTTCATGGCGACTATCACGTGTTCCAGTTGATGGAGCGCAAGCCCTCCCATCTTCCCGGGCTCGCGGAGGTTAAGGATGCGATGGAAAAACTGGCGCGCCGGGCAAAGGCCGCCGAATTGGCCAGGGAGGCGGCGGAAGGTTATGTAAAAAACCTTGCATCCGGCGCGGAAACCCTGGAAGAACTCGCAAAAAAAGAGGGGTTCACCGTGGAGGAAACCGGTTTCTTCAACCGGCGCAGCGGGTTTATCGGCAAGATTGGTGTCGACGCGGACCTGTCCCGTGACGCCTTTGGGTTAACCAAAGAGAAGCCGTACGGCCCCGGGGTGTATGGCAAAGGCGAACGCTTTTTTATCGTTATGCTGAAGGACAGACAGGAGGCGGCGCGGGAAGCCTTTCTGGCGGAGCAGGCAAAACAAAGAGACATATTTATGCCCATCACCCGGAATGAGCGGGTAAAACTATGGCTTGACGGGTTAAAGGCGCGCGCCCAAACAAAAATACTCCTAACCCTGTAGACCGCTTTGAGCGGCGCTCTTCGGCGGTGGCGAGAAAAACGAGCATGGCCGACGACATCCCCCCCTGTAATATTCGCATCGACAAGGAAGGAACCTGGTATTATCAGGGCCTGCCGATTATCAACCGGAACATCTACCTCTACCTCAATCAGTGCCTCAGCCGGGATGCTTCGGGAAGGTACATGCTTTCCCTGGGTGCGGAGCGGTGCTACCTGGAGGTTGAGGA
The DNA here is from genome assembly GCA_964459295.1 of uncultured Thermodesulfobacteriota bacterium. Lineage (GTDB taxonomy): Bacteria > Desulfobacterota > WTBG01 > WTBG01 > WTBG01 > CAZWCD01. The sequence continues at coordinate 14,792 of CAYWLT010000033.1, read as the reverse complement.
CACGCCGTTTGTGATTCGGGAGGTTTTGGTCAGGCGCGAAGCGGCGGGCTTGCCTGCGGCCCTCTGGGTGAAACTCAATGACGGTACCGAGGAAAGGCTGGATGCCGGGTCGCTCAGGATCGCCGCGGATAATGTTGTATACGGCATGATCAAGCACGACCTCTGCGAGGCGCGCTTTACCCGCGCCGCCTGGTATCAGCTTGCCGATTACCTGGAGCAGGACCGCCAGGGCTACTATCTCTCGATTGACGGCGTGAAGACCTATCTGAAGCGGGTTGAGAGCCCCGCCTCCTAAGGCCTATTGTTGCTTCTTTTTGTTCCGGTTCCTCCACAGCAGGAGCCGCCGGGCGATGATTTTTTCGAACCCCCGGTCGCTCGGCCGATAGTAGATTCTTCCTTGCAGCTTCTCGGGAAAGTATTCCTGGGGCACATGCGCCTGCGGATGGCTATGGGCGTATTGATAGCCCCTGCCGTATCCCAGTTCCTTCATGAGGCCGGTCGGGGCATTTCGGATGTGCAGGGGGACGGGCAGCGCACCCTCGCTCCTGATGTCGGCCGCCGCCGCGGCATAGGCGGTGTAGACGGCATTGCTCTTGGGTGCGGTGGCCAGATAAATTGCTGCCTGGGCAAGCGCCAGCTTGCCTTCGGGGAGTCCGATAAAGTGAAACGCCTGCATGGCGGAAAGGGCGACCTGCAGCGCCTGGGGATCGGCGTTGCCTATGTCCTCCGAGGCAAAGCGCACCATCCTGCGGGCGAGATACAGGGGATCCTCCCCCGCCTCGAGCATCCTTCCCAGCCAGTACAGCGCCGCGTCGGGGTCGCTTCCCCGCATGCTTTTGTGCAGGGCGGATATGAGGTTGTAATGTTCCTCGCCGCTTTTGTCATAGAGCAGGGCCTTGTTGCGCAGGGCCTCTTCGGCCTGGGCGAGACTGATGACCGCGTCCGCCGGCTTGGCGGTGGCGTTCGCCAGCGTCTCAAGGGCATTCAGCGCCACCCGCGCGTCCCCGTGCGCCGAGCGGGCGATGTGCAGCAGCGCCTCCGGCTCTATGGTGAGCGGGATGGAACCCAGGCCGTGTTCCCGGTCGGACATGGCGCGCCGTACAATGGCAAGCAGGTCTTCCTCGGTGAGCGCCTCGAGCACCACCACCTGGGAACGCGAGAGCAGCGGCGAAACCACTTCAAAGGAAGGATTTTCGGTGGTGGCACCGATGAAGGTTATGATCCCCCGCTCGATGTGGGGCAAAAAAGCATCCTGCTGCGCCTTGTTGAATCGATGGATTTCATCGACAAAGAGCAGGGTTTTTCTGCTGCTTAAGCCCCGCTGCGCGCGCGATTCCTCGATCACCTTTTTGATTTCCTTGATGCCGGAGGTCACGGCGCTGAAGGCCACAAAATTATAGGCGGCGGACCGGGCAATAATGTGCGCCAGGGTTGTTTTGCCGGTGCCCGGAGGACCCCAGAGAATGAGGGAGCCCACCGTTCCCTGTTCGATTGCCCGACGCAGCAGGGACCCTTTGCCCAGGATATGTTCCTGGCCCACAAATTCATCGAGCGTGCGCGGCCGCATGCGGTCGGCCAGGGGCGCGTACGGAGTAGCGTGATCTGCGGGGGGGCGTTGAAACAGGTCCATAGACGATGCGGTCGGCCGGTTGTGTCGGATACTCCACCGGCGCGGACGTGCCGCCGCGCCCGGGAGGTCACAAGCGTTTCATGCAATGCATATCTAGCACAGAAACCGACTGTTTTTCAATGCCTATTTTCGTATGGACAGGGTCTGGATTTCATGTTAGAAAACCACCATTCGGTTTCCGTGGCCGGAGGCGCACAAGGGGTGCGATGTGAAGACCTACGCTATTATCATCAAGCGAAACAAGCCTGAGGCCCTGTCCTTTGCCCGCGAGATTGTCGGGTGGCTCAGCGCGCGCGGGGTCAGGGTCCTTGTGGAAAAGGAGGTTGCCGAGCAGGTAGGAACGCCCGACCATATCGAGCGTGACGACATTCCCTCGAATGCCGATCTCCTTATTGTTCTGGGCGGGGATGGAACGCTTTTGAGCGTGGCCAGATTGAGCCGGGTGGGGTCAATTCCGGTTCTGGGAATCAACCTGGGCGGGATGGGCTTCCTCACCGAAATCTCCAAGGAAGAAACTTTTCCGATGCTGGATAAAGTCCTTGCCGGTGATTTTGAAACCGAGCAGCGGCAGATGCTCAAGGTCGCCATCTATCGCCAGGGGGAGCTTGTCGGGGAGAACACGGTGCTCAACGATATTGTGATCAACAAAGGGGCGCTGGCGCGCATCATCGATCTGGAAACGCACATCGACGGCGCCTATCTGACCACCTTCAAGGCGGACGGGCTTATTCTCGCCACGCCCACGGGATCGACCGCCTATTCGCTCGCGGCGGGAGGACCGATCGTCTATCCCTCGCTCAACTCCATTATTGTTAATCCTATCTGTCCCCACACCATAACCAACCGGCCGCTGGTGGTCCCCGACACCGCCACGGTGAAGGTCATCCTTAAAACCAACAACCAGAACGTGCACATTACCCTGGACGGCCAGGTGGGAATGCCCCTGCAGGGCGGCGATGTGGTGGAGGCGAACAAGGCTCCGAGTCAAATCCAGCTCATCCGGTCCCCCTACAAGACTTACTTCGAACTGTTACGGACCAAGCTGCGGTGGGGTGAGCGCTAGCACATTGTTGCGGCTATAAAAGCCCCCTCCCCCTGCGCCGCTGACACGCCCTTGCTGCCGGGTCGTGGCGTCGAAAGCCCCTCCCCCTTTGAGCGCCTGTCAGATGGGGTGTTTTTCAAACGCCTGCTGGCCGTTCTGCCGGTGATTGATTATGTTACGCGAGCTGCGCATCAGCAATTTTGCCATCATTGACAATCTGAACATTGCCTTTTCGCAGGGGCTGAATATTCTTTCCGGCGAAACCGGTGCGGGGAAATCCATCATTATGGGCGCGCTCGGCCTGCTGCTCGGGGGCAGGTCCTCGGCGGAGATGATTCGCGCGGCCGCCGACGAGGCGGCGGTGGAAGCGCTCTTTGAGGGAACGGCGGTGGGCGCCTCGGGTCAAAAGCTGGAAGGGTGGGGCATTGCCGGGAACGACCATCTGGTAATCCGGCGCCTCATTTCACGGAGCGGAAAGAGCCGGGCCTATATCAACGGCGGCATCGCCACCCTCCAGATGCTCAATCAGCTGGTGGCGGAGCTGATCGCCTTTTCCGGCCAGCACGAGCACCAGACGCTGCTCCTGGTGGATAAGCACATTGATATGCTTGATGAGTTCGGCGCGCTGGCGCGGCTGCGGGATGAAGTGGCCGGGGACTACCGGCGGCTGACGCGGATTCGCCAGCGGGTGCGGGAGCTGGAGGCGCTCGAAGACGACCGACAGCGCAAGAGCGAGCTTCTGCGCTTTCAAATCCAGGAAATCGATCAGGCGGCGGTCAAGCCGGGTGAGGAAGACGACCTGACCGCGGATAAAAGAATACTCACCCATGCCCGGAAACTGATCGACCTCGCCGGGGCGGCGTACAGCGGCATCGATGCCGGCGACGAGGCCATCCTGGGCGGCCTGCGGGAGGTGCTGGCCCGGCTTAAGGAAATGGCCGCCATCGACGCATCCATGGCGGCGGTGTGTGCCTCGCTCGAGACCGCGTTTTACCAGGTTGAGGACGTTTCCCGCGCGCTGGAAGAGTACCTGCGGCGGGTTCAGTTTGACGCCGGCCGCCTGGAATCGGTTGAAAACAGGCTGAGCGAGATACGCGCCCTCAAGAAGAAATACGGCCCGTCGCTTGAGGAGTTGTTTCTCTATCGTGACCGCGCCCGCCGGGAGCTTGAGGGAATGGAGTCGAGCGAGGCCGAACGGGCGGCGCTGACAAAGGAACAGCAGGATCTGGGGGCGAAGGCGCTTGAACGCGCGCGCATGCTTTCAATGAAGCGGACGGAGAGCGCAGCGCGGCTGGGCGGCCTGGTGGCCAATGAGCTTGCCGGCCTGGGCATGAAAAAGGCCCGGTTCAGCGCCGTGGTGCGCCAAACCCAGTGTCCGGCGCGGGGTGCGGCAGACGAGCAGATCCTTCTGGGGGACTGCCGGCTTTCCGAAACCGGGATCGATGAGGTGGAATTCTATTTCGGCCCCAACCCCGGGGAAGGTTTAAAACCGCTTGCTAAAATCGCATCCGGCGGGGAGCTTTCGCGCCTGGTGCTGGCCATTAAAAAGATTGTGGCCGGCGGCCGGGCAACCCTCATATTTGATGAAGTGGACAGCGGCATCGGCGGGGCGGTAGCGGAGACGGTGGGGAGGAAGCTGAAGGAGATCGCCAGCCGGCAGCAAACCATCTGCATCACCCACCTTCCCCAGATTGCCTCATTTGCCGACAGCCACTATTCCATTTCCAAATTGACCCAGCGGGGGCGGACGGTCACCCTGGTCAAAAATCTCGATTCGCTGAAAGACCGGGAGGACGAGGTTGCCCGCATGCTGGGCGGGACCACCATCACGCCCAAGACCAGGGAGCATGCCCGTGAGATGCTCAGGGCTGCGCGGGACAGGGGCTGAAGGACGCCATGATCAGAAACGCCAGAATCGAAGACGCCAAGACCATTCACCAGATGCTCAACACCTTTTCCGAGCGGGGGGCGGTGCTGCCGCGTTCGCTCAGCGAGATATACGATCACCTCAGGGATTACAGCGTGTATTGCCACGGCGGCGCGGAGACCATTATCGGCACCTGCGCCATTCATGTGTGCTGGGGTGACCTTGCCGAGATACGGTCGCTCGCGGTGAGCAACGGGTTTGCCGGCCGGGGCATCGGAAGGGCCATGGTTGAGCACTGTATCACCCAGGCCAGGGAACTCGGTATTCACCGCGTGTTCGCCCTGACCTATTCAACCGGCTTTTTCGAGAAGATGGGTTTTTACGCCGTCGACAAGGCGAGCCTGCCGCACAAGATCTGGGCCGATTGCCTGAAGTGCGCGAAGTTTCCCGACTGCGACGAGGTGGCCATGATCAGAGAAATCTAGCAGGTTGTTGAAGAAGTGTTTTCCCCGCGATGTTCAAAGGCGCAATGGGAAGGGTGCTCGGATGGCCGCAACAATTTGTCTGGCAGCTTACGGCGCGGCCCGGTGCCTTACGACTTAAACGGAAAACAGGCGGCTTCATGAAGCTTCGATACAGGCTGTTGCCATGCGGGTCGGTCGGACAAAGTTAGAAAGGCGCTGCCGTTTTACCGGTTCCGAATAACTTTATTGCGGCCATCCGAGCCCCCTTCCCATTGCGCTACGCACCATACGGGTGTTTTTCAACCGCCCGCCGTCGGCTTACTTCCCGATACAGAAGCGGCTGAAGATCGCGTCGAGCACCTCCTCGGGGGACGAGGCGCCGGTGATCTCTTCGAGGTGTTGCACGGCGAGCTGAAGGTCGGATGCGATGAACTCCGGGGGGATGTTGTCGCGCAGCCCCCGCGCCGCGTTTTCCAGGAACTCCATCGTTTTCTCCATGGCGCGGGCATGGCGCAGGGTGGTGATGACGGCGTGGGGGGACGGGCCGGCGCCGTTTTCCAGCACCGTTGCGGCAACCGTTTCCCTGAGGACTTCCATCCCCGTGCCCAGCAGGGCGGAGACCGCAACCACCGGGCTTTTGGGAAGGAAGGCCCGGATCGCTTCCAGAGAAACCTTGCCGGGAAGATCCGCCTTGTTGCATGCCACAATCACCTGTTTTCCCCGGAATCGGTTGAGCAGCGCTTCATCCTGCCCGTCGAGGCAGGCGCTTCCGTCGATGACCAGGATGGTGATATCGGCCTGATCCAGCTTGCGGTTGGTTATCCGCACCCCCGCCTCCTCAATCACATCCGACGCGTCACGCAGCCCCGCCGTGTCCACCAGCCGCAGCGGAATGCCCTTGATCACCAGCCACTCCTCGAGGCAGTCCCGGGTGGTCCCCGGCTGGGGGGTCACAATCGCCCGCTCCTGGTTGAGCAGCCGATTGAAAAGCGTCGATTTACCCGCGTTGGGCTTGCCGGCAATGACCGCGGACAGGCCTTCCCGCAGGACCCTGCCCCGGTCGAAGGTGCTCAGCCAACCGGCAAGGTGTGCGATAAGTGCGCCGGTCTGCGCCATCAGCTCCGCGGGGGAGGGGACATCCAGGTCTTCCTCGGGGAACTCGATTGATGCCTCCAGGGCGGAGAGAACCAGCAGCAGCTCGTCGCGCAGGCGGGTGATTTCGCGGGAAAGGGTTCCGGTGAGCTGCTGTGCCGCCTGGCGGGCGCCGGCGGCGCTTTTTGCCTCGATGAGGTCAATCACCGCCTCGGCCTGGGCCAGATCAATGCGGCCGTTGAGAAAGGCGCGCCGGGTGAATTCACCCGGCTCTGCCAGACGTGCCCCGGCTGAGATCACCAGGGCAAGGATCCCCTGCAGCACCTGGTATCCGCCGTGGCAGTTTATTTCAACGACGTCCTCCCGGGTGTAGCTGCGCGGCCGCGCCATGAAGGACACCAGGGCCTCATCAATGGTCTGCCCGGTGACGGGATCGACAATGTCCCCGTAGTAGAGCCGGTGGCTTGCCAGCGGAAACGAGGCATGACGGGGCTGAAATATTCGCGCGGCGATGGCGGTGGAGCGGGGTCCGCTCATTCTGACGATGCCGATGCCCCCCGTGCCGACGGGCGTGGCAATGGCGGCGATGGTGTCATCTCTCATTTCCATGGGGGCAGGCGCGGCGCTTACACGCCATCAGATTTTTTGGGGGAGATGATCACGCTTCGGGCTGCGCCTTCTCCGGTGCTTTGTGTGGCCAGCGCGGCATCGTCCTGCAGGGTCAGGTGGATGATGCGGCGCTCGAAAGGATTGAGCGGGCCGGTGCTGACCGGGGTATCCTGTGTCTTGGCCCGATCGCCCAGACGTTTTGCCAGCTCGACCAGCGCGTCCTTTCTTCTTAGACGGTACCCCTCGGTATCGATGATGATCTGCTTGATCGCGGCAGGCGAGCGTCGGACGATTTTATTGACCAGGTATTGAAGCGCGTCGAGCGTCTGTCCCTTCCGCCCGATGAGGATGCCGCTGCCGTCGCTCTTGATTTCGAGGTTGATGCATTCGTCGTCTTCGGTGACTTCCACGGCGGCGCTGACGCCGAAGCGGTAGAGGATGTTTTCCAGCACCTCTTTGGCCAGCCCGGAGTACCCCTCCCCCGGCCGCGGCTCCCTGATGGACGCCCGGATCTTCACCTTGCTGCCGCCGATGATGCCGAAGAGCTTGTTCGCATTTTCCGATATCACCTCGACTTCCAGTTGGTCCCGGGCGATGCCCAGTTGTTCGCTGGCCTTGGTGAGCGCCTCTTCCATGGTTTTGGCTTCAATCTCTATGGTTGACATGGTCGGTAACCTCCGGCTGCTACGCAGCATGTTTGTTGATATAGTATTGTTGGGCGATGGACAGGACATTGGTCACCAGCCAGTAGATGACCAGTCCCGAGGGGAAGCTTAAAAACATAAACGTGAACATCACCGGCATGATCAGCATGATCTTGGCCTGGGTGGGATCCCCGACGGTGGGGGTCATCTTCTGCTGGATGAACATGGACGCACCCATGAGCAGGGGGGAAATGAGGGTGGGATCCTTGGAGGAGAGGTCGTTGATCCAGTAGGTTATAAACGGGGCGTGACGGAGCTCGATGGAGTTGAGCAGCCCCCGGTAGAGGGCAAAGAAGACCGGGATCTGGATGAGAATGGGAAGGCATCCGCCCAGCGGATTGACTTTGTTTGTCCGGTAGAACTCAAGCGTCCTGCGGTTGAGTTCCTCCTTGTTGTCCTTATACTTTTCCTTGAGCTCGGCCAGCTTGGGCTGGATCTTCTGCATCTCCTTCATTGATTTCTGGCTCTTGTGGGTTAGGGGCCAGAAGATGATTTTTAAGCCGATGGAAAGAAAGATAATGGCCAGCCCGTAATTGGGAATGGCCCGGTAAAATAGCTTTAAAACGTAGAGCATGGGCTTGGCGACCGGGTCGAGCCAGCCAAAGCTGAGTATTTTCCCAAGCCCGCCCGGGCCCTTGTCGAGGTGGCTGAGGTCCTTGGGCCCGAGATAGACGACGGCGGAGAAGATCTTGCGGTCGCCGGGTTGAATGTCGGCCGGGGAATATGCCAGCTGAAACGATGCCTCGTCGTTTGCCGGTGGAATGAGCGTGAGCTTTACATCGGCAGATTCAAGCGGAATGAATGTTTCGATGAAATATTTTTCCTCAAAGCCGGCCCACTTGATATCTCCCGAGAAAACCTTGTTTTCCTTGATGTCGGCGACCGCCTTGCGGTTTAGCGTATCCGATATGAGATAGAGAAAGTTTTCCACATCGCCGCTTCCTCCGCCGAAGAATCTTCCGCCGGAATTTTGCATTGCGGGATTCATTTTAAGCGGCCAGGCAAAGGCCGGGCTCAGCTGCAGCGGCCGGGCCGCGTTGTTTTCTACGATTAAACGGCAGTCGATATAGTAACTCTCGTTGAAAAAAGTGAACTGCTTGGTGAAGGTGATGCCCTCGGGAGAGATCCAGGAAAAGCTTACTTCTCCCTGCGGCGTGCCGTCGGCCAGGGAAAGGGAGTCGGCGCTGGGTGTAAACGGGGCGTGGGCGAGGCGCGAGGAGTCGATTCCGTCCAGGGTGGTCTGCAATGGGTAAACCGCGGTGCCGATGGCGCTTACCAGCTGCTTGTGCTCGGCAACCGGGTTGATGAGCGCCGTATCATAAAAACGGTTGAAGGGGAAGACCGAGCAGATTTTGGGCAACGCCATGTGGTTGGTAAAGCGGAGCAGCCCGAATGTTTTCAAGCACGCGCCCTGCGATGAAAGCCGTGCGGTGTACAGTTTCGTGGTGACCGTGACCTCCCGCTCGGGCGGCAGGTCGGCGCCGCCTTGGTCTGAGAGCGCGGGTAACAGCGGCGTGTCAGCCCGTTCCCGCGTGAGCGGCTCGCCCGCTATTTTCTCCGGTGACGGCTGCGCTTCCGGATTCCGTTCCTGTGAGGAACGCGACTGCGCGGATGTTTTTACCGGCTTGGGAGGAGGAAACAGAAACTGCCAGAGCAAAAGGATAGCCAGGGAAAGCGTGATAGCAAGCAGAGCTCTTTTTTCCATGTGATAAACGCCTTAGGTTTTGGGGACAGGATCATTTCCGCCGGGGTGAAAAGGGTGGCATTTAAAAATCCTGACCGCGGTTAGCGCCAATCCCTTGAAAAATCCATGGGTTTCAAAGGCTTGCACGGCATAGGCGGAGCACGAAGGGGTAAATCGACAGGCAGAACCGGTAAGGGGTGAGAGGCATGCCCTGTACAATTTTATCAGATTGATGACCAGTCGCGTAACCATTGAAACGGGCTATGGACCATTCCGGGACCGGGGCGTGTGCGTTAAAAGCATGCACAGTTCGTCGCGGACCCCTTCATAATCGAGCTTGTCTGCCCCCGGTTTTGCAATGAGCAAGATATCCGAGGAGGGGGGCAGCCGCAGTTTATTCAGCCTGAAAAATTCCCTCAAGAGCCGCTTGACCCGGTTTCTCCGCACCGCTGAACCGACCTTCCGGCTGGCGGTAATCCCCAAGCGCCGCCGCATGAGGCCGTTGGGGCAGATCAGTATTTTGAAATGTTCGGTGCTTGAGCCCGAACCCCTGCGGAGAGCACCTTTAAACTCAATGGCGTTGAGCAGCTTTTCCTCTTTGCCGAGACCGAATGTTTTCATGAGGCGAAGCTAACGTAATGCAGGCGGCAACAAGGAATGGAGGGAAATGCGAGCGGGGCGACTAGACGGCCAACCTCTTTCTTCCTTTTGCCCTCCGTCTATTGAGGACGTTTCTGCCGGCTTTGGTGCTCATCCTGGTTAAAAAACCGAAAGTCCTTTTTCTTTTGGTGTTGCTCGGTTGATAAGTCCGCTTCAAGATGTACCCCTTTACCAATGATTAACAAAGTGGGAGAATTATTCATAAAATAGCTTAATTGTCAAGTTTAAAACGCAGGCGGCAAATAAAAGGTAGATAGATTCTCCGGGTGAGTAGCCCACAAGGCACGAATGTAACTCCACCTTCCTGAAATCTATCTACCCTGCTCTGCTGCCTAAAGTAAATCACGAAGCCGAAGGAAAGTCAAGCGGGGTTTGAGCCCGTTCCACGATAAGCCCTGCCGTTCCGGCGGCCGGTTTAAGCTGGCGCCCCCGACACGATTCGAACGTGCGACCTCTGGATTAGGAATCCATTGCTCTATCCTGCTGAGCTACGGGGGCGGCCTTTGTATCATCGCTTTTGAATGTAAATTGTTTCGAGTGCCATTGTCAAGGATATTCAGTGAACAGGAAGGGCTGCCGGACGATGCGGTCCGCCCCCAACGACGATGCATGCAACCGTTTTTCTCGCTCGCCGAACGGTTGACGGTCATTATTTGGTCAAACCAAACACACCCCCTCCAGGCCTAACAGCTTCTTTTTTAGCGGTACACCGGCAACCCCGGAAAATCCGCCGATGCCCCCGTCGCCCTTAATGACGCGGTGGCAGGGAATGAGCAGGGGGAAGGGGTTTCGGCCCAGGGCATTTCCCACCGCCCGAGCGCCGCGGGGCGATCCTATCTTTCGGGCAAGCCCGCCGTAGGTATCAACCCGACCATAGGGAATCCGGGCGGCCGCCCGCAGCACCTTCTGCTGAAAAGGGGTGAGCGGCGACCAGTCCAGCGGCACACCGCTCAGAGAGACCTTCTTCTCTGAACAGTAGCGCTTAAGCGTGCTTATGATCAGTTGCATGTCCGCCGAGCGCTTGAGCCGCATGTCTTCGGTAAAGGCATCTCTGATATGCTGCCTGAGCTGATGCGGCGAGGAATATCCGATAAAGAACCCGCGCACTTTTTCCCGGGCCATGACCAGACCGCACCAGCCGATGGCGGTTTTGAAGACGGCGCATGACCGAAGATCATGGATGCGGTCTTTGGCGTTCATTGTCGCTTTCATGGTTTTCCGACCCATATCCGCGCCGGGAGGGATTAAAAAGTTCTTGACATCCGGGGGGGAAATGGTAGATTACCCCCTAATAAAGGGTGAGGAGACAAGAAAAGAATGATCAGACACAAATCCGCGGAAAAAAGAGCGAGGCAAAACAAAAAGTGCTACCAGCATAACCGGGCGATCAAATCCTCGGTAAAGACCGGGGTCAAGAATCTCAGCGCCGTCTTGGAGAAGAAGAACCGGGATGAGAGTTTGCCGGCATTAAAGAAGGTCATCTCCACCATAAGCCGGGCTGCCTCCAAGGGGGTCATACACAAGAAGACAGCCGCGCGCAAGATATCCCGCCTCACCAAAAGGGTTAACCGGCAGATTGCCGTCTGACCAGGGCGGCATCGGTTGCTCCGCTGTTCAGGGGGCGCACAAACGGGCGACCATATCCTCCAATATAAATTTCTCGCTGATCCTGCTTGATTTAAGCCGCCTTTCCGAATTGAAGAGAAGGCTGAAATACTCCCGTGTTCTCCCCGGAGAAAAGGCTTCCACCTGGCGGGCAAACCCCGTGAGATGATAATTGCCGATGCCCAGCCGCTTGCCCGCGTCGGTTGCGGATGTTCCTTCGCGCACCATCTCCCCCGCCCGCGCCATTAAGCGGTAGTGGCGGGCGATCATGGTCAGAATTTTCAGGGGATGTTCCCCCGCCTCCAGGAGCCGCCGCAATATTTCGAGCGCTTTTAGCCGGTCTTTTCCGGCAAGGCAGTCGGTGAGGCTGAAGACGCTTACCTCCCTAACCGCGGTGATAACCGCCTCCACATCCTCTCTTTCGATGACATTCCGTTCGCCCGCATAGAGGGCAATCTTTTCCAGCTCATTGGAGATGCCCTGCAGGTTGTTTTCCAGGGATTCTCCCAGCAACGCCGCCGCCTCCCTGCCTATCTTCTTGTTGCGCTCCCGGGCCATTCGCCTGATCCACTCCGGCATTTCGCTGCTGAAGGGATGATAAAACCGAACCGCGGCGCCGTTTTTCTTGAACAGGGAGGTGATGTCCGCCTTGAGCGTGGACGCGCCGGAACAGAAGACAAGGCAGGTAGAGGGGAGGGGGTGCGCGCAGTAAGAGGCAAAGTCCTTCCAGGATGACTTGAACCGGTCGGCCTCTCTTACCACCACCAGCCGGCGCTTGCCCGCCAGCGGCAGTGTCTGCGCCGCGCTGATGACCTGGCGGGGATCGCTTTCCCCCCCGTAGAAGAGCGAGAAGTTAAAGCTTGCCGCGCGGGGATCAACCAGCAGATTTTTGATCTGATCCACCGTCCGGTCGATTAAAAACACATCCTCCCCGTAAAACAGATAGAGCGGGGCGATGTTTCCCTTTTCCAGTTCCCTTTGCAGCTCTAAAGGCTTCACCGGGCTTTAAAACCCCTCGACCACGCTGTCGTGAATGCGCTCCGCCAGCTCGGCGGCGGCCATTTTAAGCGCGATTCTCTTGTTGGCTTCGGTGGTGGCGATGTCGGACGAAACCGTGTACTCCTCGAAATGGTAAAGGCCTTTGGTCCGCCAGAGGATTTCCGCCGTGTCTTTTCGTTCCAGCGTGACATCAAGCGATATCCGGGTGCGGTATTCCAACGCCCGGTCATCCCGGTCATAGGAAATGACCGACTCGCTGAACTCATCGATGCGGCCCCGGATAACCGCGTCCGCCGCCGCTTCGTCCGCTACCTGAACAAACCTGCTTTTCACAAATTCATCCACCAACGCCTCGGTGACATAACGCTCCAGTCCGGGCTCAAAGCTTTTGTTGATGAAGTAGGGTATGGCGACGGTGTGAATGCCGGACAGCGCCCCGCTTTCCCGGCCGATGAAGTGGTAGCCGCATCCCGCCAAACCCAGCGCCAGAATGACTATAATCGCCGCTCGTTTCACGATATCCTCATTTCGCCACGATATTGACCAGCTTTCCCGGCACCACGATCACCTTTTTGATCTCGGCGCCCTCAACCCATTTTTTCAGCGTGCCGTCTGTCAGAGCCCTTGTTTTTATCTCTTCATCAGTGGCGTCGGCCGGCACCACCAGGTTGCTCCGCAGCTTTCCGTTTACCTGGACCACAATGGTTATCTCGTCCTCGGCGATGGCCGCGGGGTCATGGGGCGGCCAAGGGGTCTTAAAGATGCTTTCCCGGTTGCCCAGGCATTCCCAGAGCTCTTCCGCCAGGTGGGGCACCATGGGGGCAAGAAGCAGGATCACCGTTTCTATGGCCTCCTTGATGACCGCAAGCGCCGTTTGGTCGCGGACGGCGGCGATGTCGAACTGATAGACGGCGTTGACCAGCTCCATGACCGCGCTTATGGCGGTATTGAAGTGAAACCGGTCTTCGATGTCCCCGGTTACCTTCCGGATGGTGGCGTGGGTTTTCAACCGCAACTTCCGCAGGCCGGGGTCGGATAGCGCCGCGCCGCTGAACGCCGGCACCGGCTTGAGACGGTCGAGGTGATCAACCGTCATTCTCCAGACGCGGTTGAGAAAGCGAAAAGCGCCTTCCACCCCCTGTTCGTTCCAGTCCAGGTCTTTTTCCGGGGGGGAGGCGAAGAGGCAGAACAATCGGGCGGTGTCGGCGCCGTACTGCTCGATAAGCGTCTGGGGATCGACAATATTTTTGGTGGTTTTGGACATCTTTTCGATGCGGCCGATGGTGACCGGCCTGCTGCACTGTTTGCAGACGCCCTGCTCCGCCTCTTCCGGGTAAAGCCACCCGTGGACGTCGCAGCGCAGCGTTTCCTTGCAGACCATGCCCTGGGTGAGGAGATTGGTGAAGGGCTCGTCAACCACGATTATGCCCATGTCCCGCAGGACCTTGGTGAAAAACCGGGCATAGAGCAGGTGCAGTACGGCATGTTCGATGCCCCCCACGTATTGGTCAACCGGCATCCAGTAGTCAACTGCCGTCCGGTCAAGCGGGGAGCGGTCGTGGGCGGGGCAGGCATACCGGGCAAAATACCAGGAGGACTCCACAAAGGTGTCCATGGTGTCGGTTTCCCTTAATGCCGCGCCGCCGCAGCGGGGGCAGCCGGTATTGACGAATTCGGCGCACTGCTTGAGGGGCGAGCCGCCCAGTTCCTCGATCTCTATGTTGCGGGGCAATATGACCGGAAGCTGTTCGTCGGGAACCGGCACCGTTCCGCAGGCCGGGCAATGAATGAAGGGGATGGGGTTTCCCCAGTATCGCTGCCGCGAGATCCCCCAGTCCTTGAGGCGGTAGTTGACCGCCCGCCGGCCCTGACCGGTTTTTTTCAGGTGATCGGTGATGGCATCCATGGCTTTCCGGTTAGGCATCCCGTTGAACGGTTCGGAATTGACCATGATGCCGTCGCCCAGGTAGGCCCCGGTCATTTCTTCCGGGGTCAGCGTCTCGCCCTCCGGCTGGATCACCACGATACGTTCCAGGCCGTATTTGGCGGCAAACTCGAAATCCCGCTGATCATGGGTGGGAACCGCCATCACCGCCCCGGTCCCGTATTCCATGAGGACGAAGTTGGCAACGAAAATGGGCATGCGGCGGCGGGTGACCGGGTTGATGCAGTAGGCGCCGGTAAACACCCCCTCCTTTTCCAAGTCCTCGGCTGAGCGCACAAGTTTGTCCTGCCGGCTCACCTTCTCCACGAAGACCTGCACCGCCTGCGCCTGCCCGGTGCCGCGGGAAAGCTCGAGCGCCAGGGGATTTTCCGGCGCCAGGCTCATGAAGGTGGCGCCGAAAAGGGTGTCGGGCCGGGTGGTAAATACGGTTACGGGCTCCGTTCGCCCCTCCACCGGCAAGTCAATCTCCTGCCCGATGCTCTTTCCGATCC
>CAYWLT010000032.1:0-16077 GCA_964459295.1 uncultured Thermodesulfobacteriota bacterium | reverse complement strand
GTACGTACGGTGGTGTGGGAGGCCGGAGGGGGTAACCCCTCCTCCTACCCGATGCGCTCGTCCCTAATGGATGGTCGTCACGGACATGCTATCAACGATTGTCCGCGGTTTGCCGGCATGTCCGGATTTAGCAGGGGGCTGATCGGGAAAGAAGCTTTTAATGTGTAAAGAGGGGTCAGTAATATGGAAATGCTGTTAAAGAGCGGGCTGGGCGTGAGGACTCGCAAAACCATTGAGGAGGCCGGTTTACAACAGGCGGCGGTGCTGCTTCCCCTGTTTACGCTGGATGGTGCATGCCACGTGCTCTTCATCAAGCGGAGCCGAAAGGTGGAGCACCATAAAGGCGAAATATCATTTCCCGGCGGTATCTGCGAGGAATCAGACGGGCGCCGTGAGAACACAGCGCTGCGGGAAACCCGTGAAGAAATCGGCATCCTCCCGGAGGATGTGCGGGTGCTTGGCCTGCTGGATGACTTTAGGACGCAATCCACCAGCTACCGGGTGACGCCGGTGGTCGGGTTCATCCCCTATCCCTACCCCTTTGTGCTGAACCGGCGGGAGGTGGAAAAAATTATCACCGCGCCGCTCGCCCATCTCCTTGATGCAGGCAATGGAGGAGAGGAAGAGGTGATACGGGGAGGGAAGGCCTACCGCGGGCATGTCTACCGTTATGGAAGGCATGTGATCTGGGGAGCCACTGCCCGGATTCTGGCGGGTTTTCTCACCCTCTGGAATGAGTTAAGCCGCGGTCGGGGTAGTCAAAGCCATCGGTGACCACCTCAATCCGGGCCGGATTATTAACGCCAAGGTTTTGCGCGGCCGCCAGATTGAGATAATGCACCTGGGCGGGATTCCTGTCGAGCAAGCCGGTGCAGATGGTGTCCGTGGCGACCGGGTCGTATCCGGCAACCATCAGATCCATCCGGTCAGGCGGACATCCGACCCAGACCCCGAATTTGAACCCCCCCCGTTGTACCGCATAGCTGCCGTCCACCAGGCAGAGGGCGGGCCGCAGGACGGTAGTGATATCAACGATGTTCTTGTCCAGCCCCGCATGGAGCATCGCCTTCTCCTGTTCATAAATCGCCCCGAACATGTTTTTCATGCTGAAGGTCACTCCGGTCCAGGGATGGGTCTTCAGCGCTGCCACGCTTATGATGGCGCCTTCCGTGAGCAGGCGGGACACGCGAACCGTCTTCAGGGCCAGGGGCCGGCTGACGGTCAGCTCGACCGACGGCCCGCTGCTGAGATTAACCACCCGGGCGCCGTAGCGCTTGGCCAGATCATATATGTCGAGGGCGTTGCAGACGTCGTCGGCCCAGTTGAAGCTGCCGTCCGCCTCGCCGATATAGACGGTCTTGTTGAGGGGAGCAAGCAACTGCAGCAGGGCCTCAATTGCGGCAACGCTGGTATGTGAGCCGCGCTCACCCGGCACCCCGCCGCACAGATTTGGTTTTATGACCACCAAGGAGTGGGCGGCAACCGCCCTTTCCAGTCCGCCCACGAGATGCAGTGCGCGTTCAACCGCTTCGGACACGCCGGCCGCCTTGGCGATACCGACCCGGGTTTTTTGTTCAGTTGCCTGGTACATGGGGTGTTTCTCATTCCTCCTTGCCGGTTATTCCTGATTGACCATACCCTCACGGTGCATTGCCGCAGGCCCAACCGCATGTCCGCCATCACCCCGCAGCGCGGTGATCGTATGCTTATAAGCCGCGTCGAAGGCGCTCTTGCCTGTCTGTAGCCGATCCGGGGTTACCCGGGGCAGGCCCGGTTTGAGTTCAATGACGGTGATGCCCCGCTGTCGCATCAGTTTAACCTGCGTCCGGTAGTGCTCCCGGCGTGCAATGCTCACCGCAAGGCTGTATGCCTGATGGGGGGAAAAGGTTTTTGATAAAAACGCATCGGGCGCATCCGCCAGGTTGTGAGAGGCGATGTAGTGCACGATGATGACGTCAGGATCGGTTCGTTCCGCCAGCGCTTCCAGAGGAACCTTGTCGACCAGCCCGCCGTCCAGAAACAAATCCTTTTCGATTTTTTTGAATTTGAAAATCCAGGGGATGGCGCCCGAGGCCTGCACCGCGTCAGCAATGCTTCCCGTGGTGAATGCTTCCTGCGTCTGGCGGGTCAGGTTGCAGCCGGCGATAACGCAGGGCACGCGCAAATCTTCAAAATGCTTAACCGGCAGCGTGCCGGCCAGAAGCCGGTTGAACCTAGCCCCTTCCAGGTACCCGGACCAGCCCTTGAACAGCCTCAGTGCTGCCGCGACTGTTTTATACCACGGTTCGGGGTCCCAAAAGTCCCGTTTTTTAAGGCCGAGCAGCAGTGTGCCGATATCCCGGGCGTTCATCCCCGCCGCTGCATACGCGGCCACAATGGCGCCCGAACTGCTGCCTCCGTAGCCCGCCGGCTTTATGCCCATCTCTTCCATTGCCTGCAGGCATCCGGTATGGGCAAAAAATCCGAAGAACCCCGAGGAGAAGACCACCCCGACTTTTTTATTGCGTAACCATTCCATATTTGGGGACGTTGTTGACTACGTGGAATTGTTTCTCTCCCCTCTTTGCAGTACCTTCACGATTGCAGATGTGGAAACTCCTAACTGGCGTGCAATCTCCGCCGAAGGGATGCCCAATTGTGACAATAAAACATTTGCCAAATCCGCCCTCACCCGTGAAACCACTTTTCTGCGACCGCCCATGCGCAATTCCTTACTATTAATTCCTTTCTTCCTGCACATATCCTCGATAATCTGATGCATGCTGCCCCGTTGATGCTTTGCCCTGATTTGGCATGCGAACCTCTCATCAGCATCCTTAAGAATTTTCTCAACAAAATCTCCAGATCCAAGTATGCGTTCATCGGTTAGCACCCGCTGCTTGTTACTGCGCAGGCTTACTACTTCTGACCATCCGCCAAGCGACCTTACCAGGCCGCCTCCGACAAGTTCCGGCCGTCTGCCTTGCGTAATTCCTTCTTTTATATAGCTTAGATAGGCTTTTTTTGCCACCCCTTCTTTTTTACCGAACCAGGATAATGCATACCTCCTGTCTAGCCACCCATGCTTAACGCAGCCCATGATAACTGCGTGACCGCTCCGAGGAAACTGATTGAGCTCATTTATGTCCTTTACTAACCCAGCCCTTAATGGGTTCAAATGAATGTAACGAATCAGCTCCCGGAAATAGGGATCTTCATCGCACACTATTGACCGGTAGCGATTATGAAATACGTGTCCGATGCGGAGATGCCTTCGATTGTATGTGATCGCGTAACCGGTAAGCAAACGCCGCATGAACTGGGACAGTCCGAGGGGACCACTCCGCACCAGCAGGTGTGCGTGATTGTTCATCAGCGACCAGGCATATATGCCTGTTTTTGTATCAGTGGCAATGTCGCCCAACCGCGTGACAAATGCCTCGCAATCTTTCTGATCATCTACTATTCTTCTTTTCTCGATGCCTCTTACAATTACGTGATGCAAAGTTCCTGAGGCATCAAGCCTCGCCTGGCGCGGCATAAATTCTTCTCCTCTTGGAGAATGGAAGTGGTATTGATTATCACAGTAATTCCACTTAGTCAACAACGTCCCCAATTTTGAGGAGCTGCTTGATGATTTTACCTGCCGCGTTTTTGGGAAGGGCATGAGCAACAATAACCGAGGAAGGAATTTTATAAAATGCCAGATGCTGCCGGCAATGGCGCAAAACCTCCTCCCGTTGCAAAGTTGCGCCGCGCCGCGGCACCACAAATGCCGCAACCCGCTCGCCCCAGTAGTCATCCGGCACGCCGATCACTGCGGCCTCGGCAATGCCGGGATGGGCGTGCAGAACCCGTTCGATATCGGCGGAGTAGATTTTTTCCCCGCCGCGTATGATCATATCTTTTTTTCTGCCGGTCAGGTAGAGGTACCCATCCGCATCAATTTTCCCGGTGTCCCCGGTGCAGAGCCATCCGTCCTTGAACGCTTCGGCGGTGGCCGCTTCATTATGGTAATAGCCCTTCATGACATTCGGCCCCCGGCACAGAATTTCACCGCACACCCCGATGGGCACCTCCCTGCCGCGCTCATCGACAATTTTTATCCGGACGCTTATCATCGGCCGGCCCACGCTCTCCATCTTTTCAGGGGGGTGTTGAGGAGTCAGTATGGAGACACCGGGTGCGGCCTCGGTCAGCCCGTACAGATCGAATACACCGGCGCCGGGAAACATCCGGGTCAGTTCTTTCCGCAGGGAGGGGAAAAGCGGAGCAGCGCCGGAGACGATCCGTTTTACCGATGCGGTATCGTATCGATCCCTGCCGGCGAGATTGCTGAGGGCGGCATACATGGTGGGCGACTGGGTTATGGACGTGACCCGGTTTCGTGCGATAAGCTGCACGGCGGTTTCGGGATGAAACTGCCGGGAGGTCACAAAGGCGGCGCCGACGAAAATACAGGTGATTAGTCTTCCCAGGGTGGCTGAGTGAAAGAGAGGCGCAAGCCCCAACTCCACGTCGTGCTCTTCCATCCCATAGGCAACGGAATAATTAACCGCATTCCAAAAGTGATTGGCGTGGGTCAGGACAACACCCCGCGGAGAACCGGTGGTGCCAGAGGTGTAAATGATAAACGAATCACGGTCAGGTCCTGCCGTAACGGGAAGATTGCTATCCGGCCGGTTGCCGCATAACGCCTCAAAACCGCCCCCCGGCACAGGATCGGTTTCTATCCTTATGACAGACCTGATTGCCGGGGAAAGAGGTGCAATGGACTTGAAAACGCTTTCCAGCTCCTCACCCACGAACAGAACCGTGGCCTCGCATTGATGGAGAACCGACGACAACTCCCCCGGGTGGAGCCGGTAATTGAGCGGGATGCCGACGATGCCCGCACGCGCCAGCCCCATGAGGAGCACCGCCAGCTCAATGCGGTTATGAAGCAGGAGCGCCACCCGGTCCCCGCAGGTCATGCCGTGCCCCCGGAAGCCGCGCACGGTCTGGTTGACCCGGGCGTTGAGCTCCCGGTAGCTCAGCTCCTGATCATCGCACACCAGTGCCCGCCTTTCAGGCACCCGGGCGGCGGATCGCGCAAGCATTTCTCCAATGGTGGGGATCATGCCGTTCCCCCGCTGGCGGTTTCTACGGCGGCGTACCCGGCGGCGATGGCCAGGATGCGTTCGCCTTCCTCATGCCGGCCCCGCTTCATGCAGCCGTTGGCGTAGATGGAGCACTTCCTGGCCAGCTCCTGCACGGCAAGCGCCCTCTGATCGGGGGAAAGCAGATCGCCCTGAAGCAGTTTCTCAAGAGCGGCTATGCGGTACCGGTCCTGGCCGGTCCGGCTCCGGGAGAGCTGGTCATCGTGCCCTCCCCGCTTGACAATGAGTGGCTCATTGACCAGGTAGACGGGATGGCGCGCCGCAATGCGCAGCCAGAGGTCGTAATCCTCGCATACCGCAAGCGTCTCATCGAATCCGTCCGCCTCTTCAAAAAGCCGGCGAAGGAAAAGTACCGAGGAGGGACTGATAATACAGAGCGGGAGGCAATAAGCAAAGATCATTCCCGAATATTTGCGGTGCTTCTTCATGGGATTGACCCGCACTCCCTTCCGTATCCAAATCTCATCCGTGTAGCAGACGATCGCTTCCGGGTGCGATTCCATAAACCGCATCTGCCGGGTCAGCTTGTGGGCCAGCCAGAGGTCATCGGAATCAAGAAACGCCAGATATTCGCCCCGCGCCATTGCCGCACCCCGGTTGCGGGCGGCGCTCACTCCCTGATGTTCCTGATAGATATAGGTGAGCTGCGGGAGGAAGGCGGCAACCGCCGCTCGCGTTCCATCGGTGGAGCCGTCATCCACCACAATCAGCTCCCGGTCGGCATAGCTCTGGGCGAGAACCGATTCGATCGCCTCTCTCACCATTGCCGCCCGGTTGTGGGTGGGAATAATAACACTGACTGCCGGCATGCCGCCCTCCGCCTTTCCCCGGTCAGGGCAGGGGCATTATATAAAAAAAAGAGCGCCCCGTCAAAAAAATGAATGCCTGCACAGTTAAGGCAGTTGCTTTAATTAAAAAACCGTGATAACCATAAATATAGATAGAGCGGTTTCAATACAGGCAGCACTGAAGCACCGGCTCCGGAGGCACATGCACGAATTGAGCATCGCCCGCAGCATCGTAGAAACGGTGCTTGATGAGGCAGGCAAGGCACATGCAGCGAAGGTGGTAAAAGTCACCCTGAAAATAGGTGAGCTTGCGGGCGTCATGCCCGACTCCCTGCTCTTCAGCTTTGAACTCCTGACTCGGGGAACCATCGCGGCAGAGGCCGAACTGTCCATCATTACCCTCGCTATCACGGCTCAGTGCTCGCGCTGCAACAGCATTTTCACCATTACTCAGAACCGCTATCGCTGCAGCGAGTGCGGCAACCCGGACATCGAACTGCGATCGGGCCGCGAACTGCAGATAGCGGGCATGGAAATAGAGCATGGAACAAATTGAACTGCAACGAGACGTCCTGGACCACAGCAACCGCGTGGGATATGAAAACAGCGACCTGTTTGCCCGGAAGGGCATCTTTGTGCTCAACCTGATGAGCAGCCCCGGTGCCGGGAAAACCACGCTGCTCGAGCGGACCATCGAGCTTCTCAAGGGAAAATATGGCATCGGGGTTATTGAGGGAGACATTGCAACCACTATTGACGCCGACCGGATTGGCGCTCACGGGGTGGCGGTAACCCAGATCAATACCGGGGGCGCCTGTCACCTGGACAGCGGCATGATCAGGAATGCTCTGAAAGACCTTGATCTTGACCGTATCGACCTGCTCATTATCGAGAATGTCGGCAACCTGGTGTGCCCGGCTGAGTTTTTTCTGGGGGAGGATGCCAAGGTGGTTATTCTTTCGGTCACCGAGGGGGAGGACAAACCCCTCAAGTACCCGCTCATCTTCCGCCTGGCAACGGCACTGGTTATTAACAAGGTTGACCTCCTTCCTTATATTGACTGCAGTGTCCCCGGAATCATCCGGGACGCCACCTCTATTAATTCCTCTCTTACCATTTTTGAAACCTCCTGCACCGGCAGGCAGGGCCTGGATGCATGGGCGGCGTGGCTCGAGGGCGAGATCCACAAAAAAAAGAAAACCGGTCTCAATACATGAGCGCCTTATCCGCACCAGTTTCGGAAAGGATTATAAGACGCAGGATTACTATTGAAGGCATTGTTCAGGGGGTGGGATTCCGCCCCTACATATATAACCTTGCCCGATCACAGAGGCTGAGGGGATACGTCCTCAACAGCGGGCGCGGGGTCGAGATCGAAGTTGAAGGGAACCCGCACGCGATCAGCGAGTTCCTCCGGACCATCCCCCGATCCCTCCCGCCGCGCGCGCATATAGTCAGCTTGCAGCAGGAACATCTCCCACCGGTGCACTTCGCTGATTTCACCATACGGGAGAGCACCTCCCGGGACGAACGCACAGCGCTTATCGTTCCGGACATTGCCGTCTGTCAGGATTGTCTCCGCGAACTTTTCAACCCCCGTGACCGCCGCTATCGCTACCCGTTTATCAACTGTACAAACTGCGGGCCCCGTTTCACCATTATTGAAGGAATTCCCTACGACCGCCCGAATACCTCGATGAAAACATTTCGCATGTGCCCTGCCTGCCAGAAGGAATACGATGATCCTTCCGACCGGAGGTTCCATGCCCAGCCCAACGCCTGCCCCATCTGCGGACCGAAGGTGCGGCTGGTTGATGCCGCCGATCGCCCGGTCAATACGGATGATCCAGTCGCGGAATGTGCCCGGCTGCTCCGGCAGGGCTGCGTCGTCGCGGTCAAGGGGCTGGGCGGATTTCATCTTGCCGTGGACGCAGCCAACAGCGCATCGGTCGAGCGGCTGAGGACGCTCAAAGCCCGGGAGGAAAAGCCGCTCGCGGTCATGGCGCCGGATATGGAAACGGTCAAGACCTTTGTCCTGCTTGCCCCCGAAGACGAAGCGCTGCTGCAATCCGCCGCCGCCCCTATCGTCCTGGCGGCGAAGGTCGATCCTTTCCCCCTTTCTCCCCTGGTGGCGCCGCGCAACCCTTCCGTGGGGGTCATGCTCCCCTATACGCCGCTTCACCACCTGCTGCTCAGGGGAAATTTTAACGCCCTGGTCATGACCAGCGGGAATCTCAAGGATGAGCCCATTGCCATCGAGAACGATGAAGCGCTGCGCCGGCTGGGCGCCTGCGCCGATTATTTTCTCATGCATGACCGGGATATCTATTTTCGCGCCGATGACTCGGTGATCAAAACATATGCGGTCGGCGGTTGCAGGAAAGAGGTGGTTATCCGCAGGGCGCGCGGATACACCCCGCAGCCGGTCTTGCTCCCGGAGGAAACAACGCCCATGCTTGCCGTCGGCGGGGAGATGAAGAACGCGGTCTGCCTTACCCGGGGGAAAACTGCCTTTGTGAGCCAGCATATCGGGGAGATGGGCTATCGGGAGACCTACGAGCACTTCCGCAAAACCATCGATCACCTGAAACGGATTTTAACCATAGAGCCCCGGGCCATCGCCTGCGATCTTCATCCCGGCTACGCGTCCACCTGCTTTGCCGACGGGCAAAGGGAGCTGCCGGTCTTTAAGATCCAGCATCATCATGCCCACATCGTGAGCTGCCTCGCCGAAAACCGGGTCAAGGAGCGGGTGATCGGTGTCGCCTTTGACGGCACGGGATTCGGAAGCGACGGAACCGTGTGGGGAGGGGAATTCCTGATAGCGGATTATGGTTCTTTTGAACGCGCCGCGCACCTGACACCGGTTCCCCTGCCCGGGGGAGACCAGGCGGTACGAAAACCCTGGAGGATGGCCTTAAGTTACCTCACCACCTGCTGCGGGGATTGCGCGTATAATGACCTGGAGGTGATAGGCAAACAAACCGCACGCCATAAGGAGCTGCTGCTGAAGCTCATCCGGTCGGGCTTCAATTCCCCGCCCACCTCCAGCATGGGCAGGCTCTTTGACGCCGTGTCCGCCCTTCTGGGGGTGTGTGAGGAATCAACCTATGAGGGACAGGCGGCCATGGAACTGGAAATGGCCGCGGCCGGCGGGATTGAGGAGCATTATGATTTCCTCTATCAGCAGCGGGAGGGGTCATGCTCCATCAACCCGTCACCGTTGTTGAGAGGCATCTGCGCCGATCTCAAAGCCGGCGAACCGGCGGGGTATATAAGCGCAAAATTTCATAACAGCATCGCGGTCATGATCGTGGCGGTCTGCCGCAGACTCAAAGAAAGATACCGGCTGGAGCGGGTTGCCTTGAGCGGCGGATGTTTCCAGAACGGCTATCTCCTTTCCCGGAGCATCAGCGGTTTGCGGCAGGCGGGATTCACCGTATTGCATCATCGGCAGGTTCCTCCCAACGATGGAGGGATTGCCCTCGGGCAGGCCCTCGTCGCCAATGAACGCATTATGAAAGGGACGGGATAAAA
The DNA here is from genome assembly GCA_964459295.1 of uncultured Thermodesulfobacteriota bacterium. Classification (GTDB taxonomy): domain Bacteria; phylum Desulfobacterota; class WTBG01; order WTBG01; family WTBG01; genus CAZWCD01. The sequence goes on along the minus strand of CAYWLT010000032.1, from coordinate 6,614 downwards.
AAGCATGTGCATAGCCATTCCCCTTGAAATAGTAGAAGTGCGCGGCAACATTGCCCTGGCGCGCTACGGCAACTCCACCCGTCAGGTTCATCTTGACCTCCTGGAAGGGGTCGGTGCGGGTGATTATGTGCTGGTGCACGCGGGCTTTGCCATTGAAAAACTCAATAAGGATGAAGCGGAAAAAACCCTTACGCTCTTCAAGGAAATTGGTGATGAAATACCTTGATGCATTCAGGGCAAAGGAGCCGCTGCACACGATACTTTCCCGGATAACAGCTCTTCCTTCCAACCCGTTGTCCATCATGGAGGTTTGCGGCACCCACACCGTTTCCATTGCCAGGTTCGGTCTGCGCAGCCTTCTGCCTTCCCACATCAGGCTCATCTCGGGACCGGGGTGCCCGGTGTGCGTCACGGCCCAGGGGGATATTGACCTGGTGATTATGCTGGCCAGGGAAGGCGGAGGTCATAAAAAATGTATTATTGCAACCTTCGGGGACATGATGCGCGTTCCCGGTTCGGACTCCTCGCTCATGCAAGAAAAGGCCAGAGGGGCCGACGTGCGCATGGTCTACTCGCCGGCGGACGCCCTGGCCATGGCGGCGGAAAATCCTGATGCGGAAGTGGTTTTCTTCGCCGTCGGTTTTGAAACCACCTCCCCCACCATTGCCGCAACCATTCTCAGGGCGCGGCAGGCAAACATCGGCAACTTTTCCATCATCAGCAACCACAAGCTTATCCCCCCCGCCATGCACGTTCTCCTTGAAGATACAACTACCGCCATTGACGGCTTTCTCTGCCCCGGCCACGTTTCAGCCATTATCGGCATCAAACCGTACCAAACGATCGTTGAGCGCTACCGCAAGGGATGTGTGGTCAGCGGGTTTGAGCCGCTGGACATCGTGATTTCAACCTACCGGCTCATGCTCCAGATACAGGAGGGCGTTCCCCGGGCGGAGATAGAATACAGCCGGGTGGTCCAGGCTGAGGGCAACGCGAAGGCATTGGAGCTGCTCAGCCGGGTATTTGATGTCACCGATGCCCGGTGGCGGGGTTTCGGCGTCATCCCGCGGAGCGGCCTCACGCTCAAGGATGCGTATGCCCGCTATGATGCGGTCAAGAAGTTCGACCTCACCGCGCCGGAGGTCCCTGATCCCAGGGCATGCCAATGCGGGCAGGTGCTGAAAGGAATTATCGCGCCGCCGGAATGCCCTCTCTTTGCCAATACCTGCACCCCTGAGGAACCCGCGGGCGCCTGCATGGTCTCCTCGGAGGGAACCTGCGCCACTTACTATAAATACGAGCAACGGACGCCAAGCAATTAATTGCAACCGGAAACTGTTATGGACGATTACATTCTCCTGGCTCACGGCAACGGAGGGAAATTCACCTCGCGGCTCATCCAGAGCTGCTTTCTGCCTTACCTGAAGGATCCCGCCCTGCTCCGGCTGAATGATCAGGCCATCGTTGATGTTGAAGGCTGCCGCGTGGCGTTTACCACCGATTCCTTTGTGGTGCACCCGCTTTTCTTTCCCGGGGGGGACATAGGCAAGCTGGCGGTCTGCGGGACGGTGAACGATCTCGCGGTCGGAGGCGCCACCCCTCTTTATTTGAGCGCGGGATTCATTATTGAAGAGGGATTTTCCCAGCAGGAGCTTAGAAAGATTTCCGCATCCCTGAGCGCCGCCGCCGCTGACGCCGGGGTGAGAATTGTGACCGCCGATACCAAGGTGGTGGAAAAGGGGGCATGTGACAAGCTGTTTATCAATACCTCGGGCATAGGTGTCATCAGCCGGGGCGTTGATCTCGGGCCGCACCGTGTCCGGCCGGGAGATGCAATAATCCTCTCCGGATATCTGGGGGACCACGGCATTGCCATTCTCTCGTCACGCAAGGGCATAGAATTTGACACCTCGATCATCAGTGACTGCGCGCCGCTCAATCTGTTAGTCAATGATATGCTTCACCACGCCCACGCCATCACGGCCATGCGGGACCCCACCCGCGGGGGGCTGGGCACGCTCCTCAACGAAATCGCCCGGCAGTCAGGGACCGGCATCACCATCCATGAAGAACGCCTTCCGGTCAGGGAAGAGGTACAGGGCATCTGCGAAATCCTCGGACTGGATCCGCTCTACCTGCCGAATGAAGGGAGGCTGGTGGCCTTTGTTGAGCCGACGCACGCGGATTCGGTTCTTGCAGCGATGAAAAACAATCCACTCGGCAGAGACGCCGGCATCATCGGCGAGACCACGGAAAAGCCTGCCGGGACGGTAATCATGAAAACCCGGGTGGGCGGCTCGAGGATGATTGATATGCTTGTCGCCGAAGATCTTCCCCGGATTTGCTAGCCAGTTGTTGAAAAAGTAGTGGCGCAGGCTGATAAAGCTTGCTGAATAGTATGTGGCTCAAGGGGAGGGGGCTTTTTAGCCACAACAAAACTGTTCGGAACCGGTAGCACGGCAGCGACTTTCTCACTTGGTCCGGACAGACCCGCATGGCAACAACCCGTATCGAAGCCGCTCCAAAGCGGCCTGTCCGCGGTTCAAGTCGAAGGCACCGGGTCGTGCCGTAAGCATACAGGCACATTGTTGTGACTAAAAAGCCCCCTCCCTTTGAGCCACGAATCAGATGGGTGTTTTTCAACAATCGGCTAGTGTTGATGTTTCATAAGTGGCTGTCAAGGACTAATAAAGCATGACTTCTGCCGCCATTCAAGCCGTTCAGCTTACCAAGCATTATGCGAAAGTGCGCGCCCTGGACAATCTGAATCTGGAAGTCAGGGAGGGGGAATGCTTCGGGCTTTTAGGGCCGAACGGCGCGGGCAAGACCACCCTGATCAAGATCCTGGTCCATCTGATCAAGCCCACCTCGGGCACCGCGCTGATTCTGAACCGCCCGGCGACAGATGAGCGCATACGGCAGCAGATAGGATACCTCCCGGAGAAAATAAAAATACTTCCGTTTCTGACCGGCAGCGAGTTTTTGGATTACCAGGGCAGGCTGTATGGCATGGATGGCGGGGGGCGGAAATCAAGCGCGGAGGCGTGCCTGAAGCGGGTCAACATGTATGACGACCGCGACCGGAAAATCGGGGAATACTCCAAGGGCATGGTGCAGCGGCTGGGCCTGGCCCAGGCGCTGCTCAACAATCCACGGCTCCTGCTTCTCGACGAACCTGCCGCCGGTCTCGACCCCATCAGCAACAAGGAGATGCGCGACATTCTTCTGCGGCTCAAAGAAAAAGGGGTGACCATATTCATTAATTCCCACCTGCTGTCTGAGGTGGAAATGATTTGCGACCGGGTAGCCATTCTCAATCGCGGAAAACTGGCAGGTTCGGGCACCAAAGAAGAACTTACCGCCCGAACCACATCGGTCGAGCTGAAGGTTGAGGGAATAAACGATCGGTTGCTGGAAAAGATCAAAGAGGTCGCCACCCAGGTAGCGGTAGAGAGCGACACCATTACGCTCAGCCTGCGCGGCAACGAGCCCATCAGCACCCTTCCCGAGATAATCATCAATCACGGGGCAAAACTGCTCTCATTAAACTCGAGCGCGGAATCGCTTGAAGACATCTTCTACCGGCTTGTCAAGGAAACAAAAGATGATGAGTAAAATACTGGCCATCGCCCGGATCACGGTTAAAGCGGAACTGCGCAACAAGCTCATTTACATCCTGCTTGCCATCGCGCTGTTTTTCCTTTTCATGGCACGGGGATGCGCCCCGGCAAAAATTAACATTGAAAAGGGGTTGATCAGTGCGGATCAGATTACCCGGGCAGGCATGCTGTTTACCTTTAACTGCATCCTGTTCTGGGGGCTTTCTCTGTGCGGCCTGCTTGCCATGAACGCCATGCCGCGGGAACTGGACGAGGAAACGATTGTTTTAACCATAACCAAGCCGGTCAAACGATCCTGGTTTCTGGCGGGTAAATTTCTTGGCACTTTTTTCATCGTGTTCATCAACCTCATAGCCCTGACCGTCGGTTTCGCACTTTTCTTTTACCTGAGATCAGGGACCTTTGACCCACGCATTTTCGCCGTCCTGGCAGCGGCAACGCCCAACTTTATCCTAGTCATCTCGCTTGTGTTCCTTTTGTCCCTGGTGCTCCCCCGGGCCATAGGCGCGCTCCTGACTCTCGGCATCTATGCAACCAGTTTGTGGCTGAGCGTGCTTTTCTTCTTTGAGAAAGTACGGGCGTACTGGGAACCATCCCTTCCCACCCGAATGCTCCATTATGCGCTTCCCCAACTGGGCGGCGTGCATCTGTACGCCCTGTCCATGATGAGTGACGCTTTCCCCTCTTCCATGGGCATGTGGTCGCTCATTGACATCGCTGCGTATCTCATCATCATCTGGGCCGCCATGCTTCTTGTGTTCCAGCGCAAAGCGCTGTAAAGAAGTGTGTATTCGCGTCGCGGGAGGAAAACAAGATAGGGGCGACCGGCAGCCCCTATCTTGTTGATTCAGAAACAAATTATCTGGAGGGACGCGCTTTGTCGCGTCCTTCATATATCTATTGCGAACGGCTATTTTTATGGTGACGCTGTTTTGAATGGTGCTGCTTGCTGTCCGCCTGACCTCGATCAACCCGGTTCTTCACACGCGGATTCGGCAGTTTTTTATCGCTCTTGTTAATGCCTGAAAGTCGCAACTGCTTATTATAAGTCCTCACAACTGCCTGGATCTGTTGTGTAGAGATATTCCTCATTGCGCCTGCCTTCCTTGAAATTTATTATGGAAATATTTACCAAATCAGACTATATATCGGGACAAATTCTTAAAAACTAAAGCGATTTTTTACAATTTGATTATATATTAAATTTAATATGATCAAATATTTTGCTATTTTGTGCAATAAAATGACTTAACAATCAAATATAATTAAAAAAGATATATTGCACTTCAAATCGCCGCATAAAAATAAAGGGCACCTCTAAAAATTCACACCTTGTGATGTCTGGATGTCATTCACCGACTTGATCGGGGAATACAGGTATTTGATTTTTTCAGGTTTCCCGCTGGAGTTTATCCCGCACTTGATGCGGGGGGGGGGATGACAAAAAGAGATTGTGTGGTGAATTTTTAAAGGTACTCGAAAGCAATGGCATGATCATCATGCTGAGTTTTTGCCTGCCGCACCGGATACTCTCTGGAAAGAAGCTCATAACCTGGTTTCGAGGCAAAAAATTCATAGGGACAAATTGCCATACGTCCCATACGACAGGCTATTTTTGCCGGAAATCCCTTCGGTTTCAAATCTTGTAATGGCGGAGTTTAAGGTCAGGAAGATGAACGAACGGGGTAGCCGTGTGATGGGCAAAGCAGGAAGAGGAAGTAGAGAGTGGCATCGAATTAGCTGTTGACACACCTATGCAAAAAGATTATACAAGCTGAAACATGATGACGAGATAACACTGTTTGAGCGTGCTCATAACAGTGCCTGGGTGGCGGAACTGGCAGACGCAAGGGACTTAAAATCCCTCGGGGCTTAGCCCTGTGCGGGTTCGATTCCCGCCCTAGGCACTTGATTTTCAAGGATTTAGAAAACAGGCTCTTCCGGGCGCTTCACTCCCGGTTCAATCCCGTCCCGGTAAACCGCGCAACTGTTTCCCGGGAGGCTGAAGGATGCCGTGCGGTTCAAGCCGTCCAGATTGCTGGCGGTAATCCCGCGGTCGCTCATGGCATACAAATAATCCCCCATGAATATACTGCGCCGTATGTCCTGATAGCACCAGTAGGAGTCCGGGTCGCTGTTGTAAAAAACCGAATGGTCAATGTTTCCGTACAGCGAAAGCCCCTGGTCCGGGTCCACAGTGATGAGCGCCAGCTTGCTCACGTATTCGTAGTCGCAGGAGAATTCATCAGTGCAGTTATAGCGGCTGGTGCTCAGGGGGACAGCCAGCAGCTTTCGGGGCTCCCAGTACTGGAAGGCTTTATGCTGATAGGTTGCCTCGCTTGAACTCCATGACGACCAGTCGTCGCCTTCAACCGGCGTGAGGTTATAGGCGGATTTCAGCACCGGGTTGGCAAAATCAGAGACGTCAAAGAGCGACACCTTGATCGATCCGTCAAAGCCGGTCTTATCGCCGCCCAGGCCGATGGCGAGCAGTCGGTTATCGGCGATGGGATGCAGGTAGGTTGACACGCCGGGCACCTCCAGGCTGCCGATGATCCGCGGATTCGCCGGATCACTGAGATCAATGGTCCAGAGCGGATCAATGTTGCGGGCGGTGGTGAGAAATGCCTTTTCTCCCATAAAGCGCGCCGACCAGATGGTTTCACCGGACGCGATGCCATCAAGCTGTCCCACGGTTTCGAGTTTGTCGCTGCCGCCCAGCACGTACACGTGGTTTTCGGTCGGCGGGGGGCTTTCCACCCACCACCGGTTCCACTGGCCGGTGGTGGCGGCCACCCTGACGTAGCCTTCATATTCCGACAGGGAGAACTGGCCCAGCACCGTCCCGTCGACCCGCCCGCTGCCGGTGTACACCGCCTCACCAGGGAAAGAAATATCAAAGCGGTGGATGTTGGTGGCCTCTTCCAAATCTTCGGTATCGTAGTACCACCACCAGTTCTGCGCCGGCTCGGCAATGAGCAGGGTATCGGTGGA
>CAYWLT010000031.1:13888-16085 GCA_964459295.1 uncultured Thermodesulfobacteriota bacterium | reverse complement strand
AGGTCTTGGGACAAGCAATCACCGTCAACCTGGCGACCGACGGCGCGGGCGATCCTGTTTCCACAGCGGACCAGGTGGTCGCCGCGGTCGTCGGTTCTCCGGAGGCCTCCGCGCTGGTCACGGCGGAAACGCACGACTCGGGCATCGTCCAAGCCGCAGCCTCGGCAACCCTGGATGGAGGACAAAACGCCATGGATACGCTCAAGGTGCGGGCGGCCGATGAAGGAATCTGGGATGCGGGTATCTCCATACAGGCAGAAGACGGTTCTCTCGATCCGAGCGGCACCTTCAACCTGGTGGCCCGCCACAAGGGTGAGGTCGTGGAGGTCTTCAAGGACCTCTCCATTCAGGGGGGACGCTCTTAAAAAAGTAAATTTATTTCGTTCAGAAACTGTTAATTGGCCTGCTGCGTAGTGATTCTTCCCCTCTCCACGGTATGTCCAACACCGCGAAGCTGCCTCATAGCGCAGCGAAAGGGATTTTCCCGCAGTATCTCAATTTACTTATTTAAGAGCGTCCCCCTAAATATGAAAAAACGCCGGGGAAGCCCTGGCGCTTACGCTATGTTGAAGATAAAAACGTAATTATGAATTGGTATTTAAAATTTCAAGGGGATCCCCTCCGATGATTTGCTGCAACGGATGATCGAGCTGACGCTTCATATGGAGGAAAATCGGTAAAGGCGTGATGTCCGCCGCCGCAGTCGGGGCGGCTTATGCCCCTATTTTTTCGCAACCGGGGACGCTCCTGTCAAAAAATTGGGAAAATTGGGGGACGTCCTTAAATAGTTAAATTACTTATTTAAGGGCGTCCCCATTTACCATCTCGCATGGAAAATCAGTATTTCGTGATTGCCCCCGTTTTTCAGCGTGAGCGCCGCTTCGGTCACCGAATACCTGTGTGCCTGCCGCAATAGATCCAAGTAGAGTGATTCGGCGCGCATCTCATCATCAGAACCGGCCATCTCCGTTGCATGGAGCATTCCGACAGAGAAAGCGCCATCGGCGGTTGCGGTATACGGACCACCGTACAAATTGACGGCGGAAGTCCCGGATATTTGGGAGTCGCCGAAGTCAGCGGTGATGGTGAAGCGCGACGGGTCCAGCGAACTGACCGACCAACCCGACAGTTTCCACTTTGTGCCGGCAAGAACCCCGGTGCTTGTTCCATTATCGCTATTGCCCTCGCAGCCGGTAGCCAGCACACAACCCACCATGACGATTATTGACAGAGCCTGCTTCACTTCTCGCCTCCTTTCGTCGGGCGCCCCCAATCACCCGCCGCAAATACAGCGGCGTAATTTACTGAGATGTACCTCCTGACGTGAGGCGGGGCAGGGGCGGACATGCACCACTGCGCCGATGGCGGCCGGGTGGATAGTACGCACCGACATCAGCGGTCCACGTCGTAGTACACCTGATCCGTCACCTTCCGGTTTGTGCCTTTAAAAATTTCTTTGACCACGCGCGGATTACGGAAAAAATACCAGTCTCCAAACCTGTCGAACTTGCGGCACGACGTAATGATCCCGTGGCGCCATATGGTTCCGTAGCGTTTCCCGCGCGTTTTGCCGTAAGCCTTGAGCCTGCGTGCGAAATCAAGATCTTCCGCGCTTACCAGTGATTCATTAAACCCGCCGATCGCTTCAAAGGTTTCGCGGAGGAACCAAAACATTCCCGCCGACACTCTGTGCCTTGCCAGATAAGGGGCACTGGCCAGCAGGCTGAAAAGAATGCCGAGCGATACCCGCTCGAAGCGCACCATTGCGCCCCCGCCAATGTAGTTTGGGTCGTAGATCAGCTTCAGAACGGCCGATATCGTTTCCGGCGCCATCCAATCATCAGCGTCGATTGTCGCGACTGCCGCCGCCGCCGTGTCGCGAACCGCCGCATTGCGCACGGCGGCAATACATTTTGTGTCGTTGACGATGCAGCGTGCCCCCAGTGATTCGGCTATCGTCCGGGTTTGATCAACGCACCGATTAAGCGCTACGACTACTTCTACCGTCTTCCCCGCACGCTGCGCGGAGGACAAAATGCTTTCAATGCACCGGCCGATGTACTTCTCCTCGTTATGCGCAGGAATGGCGATGGATAATGCCGGTTTCTTCCTAGTACCCACCATGGATTAGACCTCCTCATTAAGCCCCGCCTAATGCTTGTACGGCAACTTGAGACGTGATGTCAACCGCTTGATT
>CAYWLT010000031.1:0-13788 GCA_964459295.1 uncultured Thermodesulfobacteriota bacterium | reverse complement strand
AAGCCCCGCCTAATGCTTGTACGGCAACTTGAGACGTGATGTCAACCGCTTGATTCGCGGCCCAAGGCCGCTCCTACCCAAAAACCTGCAGGGGCGTAGGACCAGACGCCCCTTTTCCACATACCCAACAACTGGTAGGAGCACCTTCAACTGCGATGCTGTTCGGAAAACTCGGTCCCACCCGCTTGATACATCCGGTCGTTAAAAAGGGGGGCGCTCTTAAGAAAATAAACGGCATGCTCCTCATGCCGCAACAGGTTGTTGAAAAAGAATTTTCAGCAGGCTGTTAGAAAAGAGGACATTTCCGCCGTATCTCAATTTATTTATTTAAGAGCGTCCCCCTCTACCTCTAGATCGCTCGAGCGCCGGTTCGTACAAGCCGGGTTATCTCTGCCGCCAACCCGGCTTCGCAGTCTGTCAACACATCGACAAGCCCGGAGTGTCCGCCGGCAAGAGGAGCGGTTCGGCCGTGTTCCTGCCTGCCCGCGCCGTCCTCATCGCGCATGCCCCATGTGTTTGGCAGACGGCTCCATGAGCCCCGGCCGTCGTCCCGGGGCGGCGGGCACACCGTCCGATCCGCCTCTGCCGGGCTTCAGGATGACTCCCTGCTGCCGCTTGCCGTTGATCTTCACGAGAAGCGGGTCGGGAAATTGCAGATGGCGCACAACACCCGTCTCCCGTTCACCCAGTTCCGCATCGAGCCACGCCCAGTCGAGAAAGCCCTCTCCCGCCTCCGGATTGACCGTGAAGTATCCCACTCGGAACGAAGTGAGGTTCTGGAAGAAGTGGCTTCCTTGGGAGGGGGTAACGTGCATGTCTTCGAATCCCGACTCGACGATTACCCGGGCCCCGGCAATCTGTTCCCAGGTCACAGGAATCCCAAGCCAGGGATCGGCCGAACCCCAGCGTCCCAGACCGATCAGCACATAGGGGAGACCCTGTGCCACAAGCCCCGTGTTCAGACGAGCGACTTCTTGAGCTGCCTCTCTGCTCTTGTCGCGGCAGAACCTGCGATGATCCACCACGATGAGGTCGCGGATATGGCTTATCTTGCCGTTGCCCAAGACGCTGGACGAGCGACACAAGACGTCTTCGGCAGCGACGTCGCCGGTTTCCACTTCCTCCATTTCCCGCGACAGCGCCAATGGCCGCATTTGCAGGAAGCCGAAATACTTGGGTGTGTTTCGCGTGCTCGTAAGGTCGACGGCAAACTCGATTTCGACCTCGGACCCCATTCCCCACCTTCCCAGTTCCATCAGTTTGATCAGGATCGAAGACAGCGGAAAGGATTCGTACTTGAGGATGGAGGCGAAACTCACCAGCCGAATGCCCGGGCGGGAGGTGCCGTCATATACCACATCATTTTCAGGCGAGTAGGTCGAGCCGACATAGCTGAGCGTGCTGTCTTTCTCGGCCACCTCAAGCGGATGGCGCCGTTCTGTGATCTCTCCGTCTTCGGCATCCATCTCAATGGAGATAAACGCCCGCTGGGAGTTATTAAGCATGTCCTTGGGCGTCGAGAAGTGGACCAGGTGCTCAGGGTACTTGGGGCAGAACGTCTGCGTCCTCCCTCCTTCGACTACGGTCCGACCCAATCCCAGGGCTACAGAAACTATGCCATCCTCGGACGTTTGGGGAGGATAGGGATAGAAGTTGTAGGAACGCGCGACTCCCGCCACATGGGGATAGAAGCGAGGACCGTGGTACGACCCCACTACCTTCTGGATCAGGACCGCCATCTTCTCTTCTTCAAGGCGGTAGGGAATCACTTTGAAGTAGTTCTTGGCGTACGTCAGAAAGGTCGACGCATAGACGCGTTTCACCGCCTTGATGAGCTGACGCAGCCGGACTGCCGGATCCTTGTGGTTGTTGGGCAGCATGTAGGTGTTATAGACGCCGGCCATGGGCTGGTACTGCGAATCCTCCAGCAGGCTGGACGATCTCACCGCGAGGGGGCTCTGCATGAGATCCAGGAATGAAGCAAGATCCCGCTCGTACTGGGCTGGGAATTCGGCCTCAACGAATTTCCGCTCGATCGCTTCATCATCGTTGGAAGTCATTGCGAAGTCGCGGAGGTGATTCCCCTCGATAAATTGGTCAAAGACGTCGGTGCCCAGCACAACAGCCGGAGGCACTTTGATACGAACTCCCTCAAATTGTTCAGTCAGCTCGAAATTCCTGAGGAGGCGTCTCACAAATGCGAGGGCACGGGCTTTCCCGCCCAGAGATCCTCCGCCGATACGGGAGAAGCTCGTGGTGGCATTGAAGATGGTCGGGTCGAAATCGCCAACCGTCTCTCGGGTCTGTTCGCAGCGGTATTCATCGATTTGAGAGATCAGATACGCACGGCGCTGCTCGGAGCTTGAGTAATCAGTGGGGCCGCGCGGCCGGAGATGCCGGGCAAGGTCGAATTCCGTGCGAACCCTGAGCCAGCGTGAGAAGTCATTGCGGTTTGCGTGATAGGTCAGGCTTTCCGCAGGAATCACCCGGAGCTTTTTGAGCAGGCTGCGCAGATCGTGAGCGCGGTCGATAACAGCGCCGTCGGGCGTCCGGAAGACGAAATCACCAAAGGCCAGATGGTCGATCATGAACTGTCGCACGTCAGTCAGTAAAGTTGGAGCCCCTTTGAGCACGAACGAGGCGCCCGCCTCGATCGCGATTCGCTCGCAATCCGGCCGGCCGGATTGCAGGAGGACGGGGATATCCGGCCACGTCTCCCAGACCATCCGCGCGAACTCAACCCCCGCCTCGGGAGCGAGCACGCCCTCCCGTGGGAACTCGATATCAGCGATCACCCCAAGTATCTGATTTGAAAACGATGAGAAGTACCGCCAGGCTTCTTCGAAATTCGTGCATAGAAGAATCTTCGGCCGCGCGCGCATGCGGAGGATCTTGTGCGCCATGTTGATCCCTTCCGCGATGAGGCTCTGGGAATGGCTAATCACCTCCCTGTAGATGAGCGGGAGGAACGCGGAATAAAAGCGGATATTGTCCTCTATCAGAAGAATGCACTGCACACCGGCGATTCCGGTGTCGTAAGCCACGTTGATCTTGTCCTCCATGTACTTGACGATGGCAAGAAGAATCCGCGGATCTCCCTGCCACAAGAAGATCCGTTCAATACCTGAGGTGTCACGACGGGTCATATACTCCGACAGCTCGCCGCCATCGTAGGCGAGGAGAATGACGGGGACGTCTAGCCCTTCCTCCCGCACCCTTCGGGCCAGCTCCACGCAATCCATGTCGCCCAGGTTCACTGCGGTGATGATGAGATTGAAGCGATTTTGCGATTTGGCGAGGGCGATCGCCTCCTCGCCGGTGGAGACATGAGTGAGGCCGGTGGTGTGGTGGAGGTTCAGCTCGAGAAACTCACCGAGGATCAGTTCGCTGAGCTGCCCATCCTCTTGCAGGATGAAAGTGTCGTACAGGCTCGATACCAGGATAATGTCTTTCACCCGCCACGACATGAGGCGCTGAAAAACATCATTGCGTGCCTCCGCGGACGACGCCGACGTCCGCTCACCCGGCTTTGCGCCGGTGTTCGCGTCGGTCGGACCGAATTTCGTCGAGGCCGAGATCATACTACCCCTTGATCGATCATTGCCTTGGCTACTTTGAGGAAACCGGCGATGTTGGCCCCGGCGATATAGTCGTTCCTGGCCCCGTAGGCCGCGGCCGCGTCGAGGATCGTTTGGTGGATCGCCTTCATGATTATCCTCAACCGTGCGTCCACTTCGTCACGGGTCCAGCTGAGTCGCATGCTGTTCTGGGTCATCTCCAACCCTGAGGTAGCCACGCCGCCGGCATTGGCCGCCTTCGCCGGCAAGACGATTACTCCCGCGTCAACCAGGGTCGCCGTAGCATCCGTGGTGCACGGCATGTTGGCTCCCTCGGCCACGAGACGAACACCTCCTGCCACCAGGTTGGCCGCGTCGCGATCGTTGATCTCATTCTGAGTGGCGCTGGGGAACGCACAATCAGCCCGGTGAGCCCACAGCGGGTTATGGCCCAGCCCCGGATCCACCGGAGTGTAGACCGCTTCCGGATACCGCGCGGCATACTCGGAGATCCTCCCGCGCATGACGTTCTTAAGCCTGAAGACGAAATCAAGCTTCTCCCTGTTTATGCCGGCTTCGTCATAGATGTAACCGCTGCTGTCGGACAAGGTGATCGTCTTCGCGCCAATATCGATCAGTTTCTCCACGGTGTATTGGGCCACGTTGCCGCTGCCCGAGACGAGGCAGGTTTTCCCGGCTAGAGAGTCGTTCCTGTTATTGAGCGCCTCGATGGCAAGATAGACCACGCCGTACCCGGTAGCTTCCGGTCGAATCAGCGACCCGCCCCAGTCCAGACCCTTACCCGTAAACGTCCCGGTGAACTCATTGCGCAGGCGTTTGTACTGACCCATGAGGAAACCGATCTCCCGGCCTCCCACCCCGATGTCTCCGGCGGGCACGTCTGTGTCGGGACCGATGTGGCGATAGAGTTCGGATATGAAGCTCTGGCAAAAACGCATCACTTCGAGATCGCTCTTGCCCTTGGGGCTGAAGTCCGCCCCTCCCTTGCCGCCGCCCATAGGCAGCGTGGTGAGAGCATTCTTGAAGACCTGCTCGAAAGCGAGAAATTTCAAGATGCTCAGGTTAACCGTCGGGTGAAAGCGGAGACCGCCCTTGTAGGGGCCGATCGCCGAGCTCATCTGGACTCTGAAACCACGGTTCACCTGGATCTTGCCCTGATCGTCCACCCAGGGAACCCGGAACATGATCACCCGCTCGGGTTCTATGATCCGCTCAAGAATGCGCATCTCGCGATATTCGGGGTGGGCGTCCAGGACGGGCGACACGGATTCGAATACTTCTCGGACCGCCTGATGGAACTCCGGCTGCCCGGGATCCCTGGCCTTGACCAGCTCATCGTAGGTTAATCGACAATACAGATTCACGTGGTCCTCCCTTCCGGAATCGCATCGATGCTGTCCGTATCATTGATAGGAACTATCTTTTTAAGGCGGTGAAGTATATGAAGCGGCGACTTGTGTGTCAAGAATATTTTTCAATCCGGGGACACCATACTTACTTCAACTATAACATCGTTTTAATCGTCATAGATATTCCACAACAACAAAAGTATGCTGTACCGGATTTCCATCGTCTTGATTGACTTGTTAGACTGATTTTTCGAGCATTCTGTTTTTTGTTTGCATTGAAAGCCTGACCGGCGCAAAGAATCTGGGAGGGTAAAGATAATCCTCCCCAGACTCGTCAATGATTCTCACCTGCTTGTGACGCTCAGCCTCCTTGTCTGTAATGGTCTCATACAACTTTCGTATCTCCAAGGATGCCTCGTAACCCTGATTGTCAACGCAAAGCGGAAATTTTTGTTTCATTGCCTTTTTTACTCAGTTTCTACAGACAAACAATAATTAGCCACCTTCTTGCAGTTTCTTTATAATACCCCTTGTTTGCACTATTGCATTATAACCGCCTCATAAAAAATCGCCATCAGTTATTTTAAGGGATGTCCTCCATTACACGTTAAAGAATTCCATCTCGCTCTGGCAAACCGGTAGGAGCACCTTCAGGTGCGATGTTTTCGCGGCCGGAGGCCGCCCCTACCGGATTCCTTGCGCGGCCGGAGGCCGCTCCTACCGGGAAACCCTTCCCTGCATTCTCCTAAAAAACCTGTAGGGGCGTATTGCCATACGTCCCATTCAAAAATACATCCTCTCGATCACAGAATGTAGCCGCAAACTTCAGCTTGCGCAATCTTTCCGGCTGCACCTTAACTCACCCAATTCACGAAAAAAATACGCAGGCTGAAGCCTGTGGCTACAAATTGACGACTACGGACCGGCGATTACGAGTTTGCGGCGACAAACCTGCGGCCACCGCCAACCATTGATAAATTTATGGGAGTATTTTTTCTTCCTCCTCCTGCAATCGCCAAAATCACTTGCACAATCAGCCAATGGGGGATATAAAGAGCTAAGGTAGCTTCTTCGTATTCATGTTCCCTGTCATTCCCCGACTTGATCGGGGAATCCAGGTCTTTAATTTTATTGGATTCCCGTTGGCGTTTACCCCGTACTTGATACGGGGCGGGAATGACAGCAGTAAGGCATTGCGCATTGGTAGATAATCATGAAGGCAAAAAGGCAGGCAACGAAACCGGAGCAGCGTAAGGGAAAGCTCAAGATAGGCAGCGACTGGAACGCGATCACCATCATCGCACTCTCCCAGAGCAATCCGCTCAAGGCCATTGCCGAATTTGTGGAGAACAGCATAGACGCAAAGGCCCGTCACATCAAGGTAATACGCGGCCGTGAACGCGGAGACCACTACATCAGCATCATTGATGACGGTGAGGGAATTCCCCGCGACGCAACCGGACTTCCTGATTTCACCTACGTCGCCACCCACATCTGCGATTCGGTCAAGCGTCGGATGAAGCAGCAAGGGATCAGGGGAATCCAGGGTGAGTTCGGCATCGGACTGCTCAGCTTCTGGACGGTTGCCGAGGAGCTAACCATCGCGTCGGCCGGATCCGACGGCAAAAAGTATCAGATGCGCATGGCCAAGGGTGATCCGGCCTATAGCGTGCGCGAAAAAAGGACCTTGCTGCCCATGCAGGGGGTTGAGCTGACGGTCAAGCCCCTGCTGCCGGGTGTCCGGCAGTTGAGCGGCGAAAAAATCCAATGGTACCTGGCTTCTGAACTGCGCGACCGAATCCGTTCCTCCGGGGTGCGCATACAGGTAATCGACAGAAGGGCGCGCAAAGAGTTTACCGTCGAACCGCGCGAGTTTACCGGAAGGCTGCTACACAATCTGGGGCCGGTCAAGTCTTCATTGGGTGATGTCTATACCGAAATTTATCTGGGGGAACCGGAAAACCAGGGAAAGATCGGACTGTACCGCTCCGGGACACGGATTCTGGAGGATATGACCGAACTGGAAATCCTCAACCGGGAACCCTGGTCATCTTCTCTCCTGCAGGGCATAGTGGACGCGCCGTTTTTAAACCTGACTCCGGGCACCAGGAGCGGCGTCATTCACGACCAAAACCTGCAAATACTGAGCGATACCCTGGCCCTGCTTGAAGAACAGCTCATCGAAATCATCGATGAACAGAGGCGGGCGGAAGAAGAACGGGCCAGCGCGCGCATTCTCCGTTCCGTACAGAAAGCGCTGCGGGAAGCCCTCCTGGCGCTGCCGGCCGAGGAATACGACTGGTTTGATATTCATGAATCCGGGTCGACCCGCACGTCTCCGCACGGCGAAGAAGATAATGAGATAGAACCGGCGATTTTTCCGTCACCGGCCGGATTAGGGCAAAAACGATTCTTCGAATATGCCGGGCCGCTCTTCAGTGTCAGGATTTCTCCCCAATCGTGCGTGCTGCCGGTCGGTAAGACAAAAGCATTTCGTGCCATCGCCCAGGACCGCGGCCGGAAACCGGTGGAAGAAAATCTGCTTTTTTCGTGGGGGATTGTCGAGGGCAATGGAAAACTGGAAGCGACGGACAGCGAAATTGCTCAATTTACCGCGGCAGAAGAACCGGGGCTGGTACAAATCAGGGTAACCGCAACTCAGGGGGAAATTACCTGTGCGGGCGACACACTGATTACCGTGACCGAATCGCTGCTTCCCGAAACCGGCAAGGCCGCCACCGCCCGTCAGGGCCTGCCCGGCTACACCTATGAAAAGGCACCGGGAAAGCTCTGGCGCTCACGCTATGATGAAGATAAAAACGTAATTGTAATTAATAACGGCCATCGCGACTTTGTCTTTGCCTCCAGAAACAAGGCCTTGAAGATTCGCTACATCTCCCGCCTGTTTGCCAAAGAATTGGTATTTAAAAATTTCAAGGGGATCCCATCCGATGATCTGCTGGAACGAATGATCGAGCTGACGATGTATATGGAGGAAAATCTGTAAGGGATTATCTTCCCCCGGCATGGCAGAAGCAGATTTAGCTGCGATTTTTTCGCGACCGAAGATCGCGCCTACCAAACAACTCTTCTCCCTATCGCCAAGAGATGTAATCACGATGTAGCCGCGAGCTTCAGCTTGCGATTTCATTCCCGACGCCAACCGCACATTAAATATCCACCTTGCTTTGCATCTCCGCTAACGCTTGAATGAATTGTCAGGAGGCAATTGGTCCACCCGGAAGATATTCCACTGACCGGTCAGTGAGCGCTTCAATTTGCTCTTCACAAAACCCAACCCACTCGCAGATCTGATTCATGGCTGGGAACCGGCGTTTGGTTAGGAGATCGTTGAGCCGCTCGGGATAGATCCTTTGCTTCGCCCCAGCGGTGAGGAAGGGAGGCAGGAAGCAGTAGGCAAGGCACTGGAGCCCAAGAGCGGACTTGTTCAAGTAGAACAGCCAATATGGGAACTGCTCATTAAGAGCATAGACAAACTCTCTAACTTCTTGTATCTCGAATAGCTCTTCCCGTGTTTCGTTGTAGCCGTGAAAAGCGATATCGACTGACTCGAAGTACTGCATTGCTGCATCAGGCGACGCAATAAGGGCCAGTAATGCCCCAATCACCGAGGACCTGTCCCTGTTCTCGACCTCGGCCCGGCTGACGATAATTACTGGTGAGAACATGTGACCTCTGTCTTGCCGCTAACCGCTTGAGCTCAGGCCGCGGCCCGTCAGGGTCGTCGCGCCTGCAGCGAATGGTTGGGCGTTTATTCAGGTTTCTATGCAGGAATTGTCCCAAGCGAGCGTAAAGCGTCTAGAAACATCTGCACGGCGATGATAACCAGCAGGAGCCCCATCAGTCGCTCCACTGCCAGTATGCCCTCATCGCGCAATAGCCGCCGCAACATAGTGGCGCTCCCAAGAATGAGTGCATTTGCAAGCCATGCAACGGAAAGCGCCCCGAGCAATGTAAGTGTTTCGTTTGGATTTGCCTCGCGCAGCAGCAGAACCACACTCAACGCACCAGGACCGGCAACTGCTGGAATGGCGAGGGGAACAATAAACGGCTCTGCATTCAATCCAGAACCACCAAATAGCCCGTCCGGTGTTGGAAATATCATTCGTAGCGCGATCAGGAAAAGAACTACACCACCCGCAATTTTTACTGCTGCAATATCCAATGCCAGCAACTTCATGAAGGCCGCCCCGGCGAAGAAAAAGAACAGTAAAACAAGATATGCAATTCCCAACTCTCGCATTGCCACTCGGCGACGCCTGTTCTCCGGCACAGCTCGCAACTGCGACAAATACAGCGGAATATTTCCCAATGGATCAAGGACGAGGAACAGTATCAAAGCGGTAGCGGCTAAATCCATGATTGTCTCCATTAGGGGAGCAAACGAAACTTACAAATACTTCCCTCAGGTACCATCGCATACTTGGATGCGACCAAAATCTCTTTCGATTTTCATTGCACCGCAGACCCTCATTAGACGACTAACCATGATTAGATGGTTTCTTTATAAAACCCTTCAATTGCAAATCCGCAACATATCATACCAATGAGAAAGCCACGCCAATTCATTGCATTTCGCTATGGTAAGCCTTTCTTTCAGCCGGCATGGAATGTCACTTGGTTTCTTCGTATAAGTATATTTATATGATTCTTGCGAGTCAACAACATATTCTATCCCCAATACATTGTGCAGGCCGCGGAAAGGATGCCCATAAAAATCTCTGATAGGCAACACCTCCGCAGGCTAAAGCCTGCGACTACCTACTATCGAAACCGACCCCCGAAAGGAACAATGTATGTGTTTACTATTCATTAAAGTACAGGGGATATTCTTCCGATAAAATATAACAACATCGCGGCGCAAAATCGTTCCTGCCGCCTTTTTGCAACGCTTTTATATTTTTACCTCAAAGGAGATTGGATATGAAGAAAGCAATCCTGTTGTTCTGCTCATTGTCTCTGTTTGTCACCCTGGCGGTGGACAACACCTGCGCCCAGACCATCCGCCCGCGATCTCTCCTTGATATAAACGCAATGCCCGCGGTGGCAACGGACGGCAATAATAACTTCACCGTCACCTGGGGCTACCTGGGGCTGGGGCATCTGCCCAGCATCCTGGCCAAGCGCTATGACGCAAGCGGCCAGGCGCTTGACCGTACCGCCTTCTGGGTCAACTCCGGCTTTGGTTCAACCGCCCTGCTGAATTACGACCCGGACATTGTCACCGATAGCAACAATAATGCGGTGATTGCCTGGTGCGCCCTGGGTCTTGCCTCTGTCTCATCCGGCGCCCAGGTTGTCTACACCAAGGTAAGCCCGCACCTTGCGGCAGCGTCGGACGCATTACCGGCCCCGCTTGCGGCCATTTCCCCGCGGCAGGAGGATAACCCGCAAGTGACGCTCAGCATTCCCTATTCCCCGGCGATTGCCATTCACAGCGACGACACCATTGCCATTGTCTGGAGCTGTTTCACCCTGGGAACAAACGAGAGCGGAATTTACCTGGCGGTGGCCAAGCCGGACGGCAAGCCAAGTGACCCGGTCAAGATTGTAAGCAATATCGAAACGACAAACGGTGCAACGGTCATCCATCCGGTCCTGTACTTTTCCCCGTCGGTTGCCTTCGACAGAGATGGCCAGATCTTGATTACCTGGACCGCGGCGGGACTGCAGCCTTTTTTTCTCAACACCGACCTCCCCCTCTGCGCCGTTTACTGCAGCAAATATGACACATCCGGCAAAGTAGTGAGCGGGTATGATCAGCAAATGGTGGGCATGGGTTTTAATTCGAGGGTTGCGGTGAACAGCGACAATACCACGATTATTGCCTGGAATGCCATCGACCTCCTGACCTTCAAGGTCAGAATTATGGCGGCCCTCTACACCCCGACCATCTCATCCACTGCGGGCCCGCAGCTAATGGAAATGAGTTCGGGATATTCTCCCCCGGCCTTCGTGGACGCGGGCAATTACTTTTTCAACACCGGTATCGACATCGCCCCGGACAGCCGGGGAAACTTCTTCATTACCTGGGGCGGCAGCAACCTGTTCCAGCATAACATCTTTCTGAAAGCAATTTACAACGACGGGTCCTCCGTCTCCAGCGAGATTCAGGTGAGCCAGGGGGTCGGTTTAAATAACGCGCCTTCGATTGCGATCGACAGCGAAAACAATATCATTGTTGCCTGGAACAAGGTTTCCCTTGCCAATCTCCTGTCCGGTATCGGCTCGGTATACGCCCGCAGATATGACAACACCCTGCAGGCCCTGGACGACGAGTTCAAGGTCAACCTGAGCTACTGAAGCACGAGGGTAGAGTAGAGAGCTGACGACCATAGCGCATTTTGAAATCGATTGGCCGCACGCGGCTACTACGAGATACCAAATGCCGGGAACCTCAGCCCTCCCTCATCAAACCGTGCTTGCGGTTTTCCCGCACACGGCTTTCCGATGTTCTTCATCACAGGGCATGCGCAGTTGCCCAGCCTGCTGTCGTCGGCACTTTGTACAAACCATCCTGGTCATGGAGTTTCTGCCGGCTGAATCGAGTATAGCCGGCCACCCTATGCCTGATCTTATGGCGTTTGCGCAGTTGCGTGCGCACCCGCTCTTCCACATGCCATCTAACTTTGCTGAGTGCACTGCTGCAATTACGATAATGGAAGTATTCTACCCAGCCCTGCAGCGTTTGGTTCACTATCTCCATCATCGCCTTCAGCGGTGATTATTCCGCTCTGAAGTTTCCAGTCATTCCGCTTGAAAGCTTCCACCCATTCCGGGGCCAAGTTTCCACTTTTGTGCGATGACCGACCTTAACAACCCTACGGTCAGTTCATCAGCCTGAATGGAATATACGATGCGATACCGCTCCAGACCCGACGGCTTTTCGCAGCCTGGAGATCGCGGATTCTCAGCAAGTATGGATATGCAATCAAGAATTTTCTTGAGATGGTTTTTGGGTATGGATTTTAAATCCTTATCAACAGACCTTTTGAAAAAGATCTTATATTCGGCCATCTTTCTTCAGTCTCTTGATCATCGCTTCATAGCTGATCAGCGATTCGGATGCTCTTTGATCAAATGCTGCAAGATCCTCAGCATCTTCTGCGAGAGAATCCCTGAGAGCTTTTCTTTCGATAAAGTTTCAGTCAGAGATCCAATTTATGATTTGCTGCCGTTTGTACATGGTCACACCTAACTGCACAATGAATATGCTTTCCGTTCTTCCGCTGACGGTTCTACGCTTGACACTCCATTGTAACTTTATTATACTCGGCGCCGGCGCCGGAACCCGGCAAAGGATGATAATCTGAAGCGCTCAAGGAGCAGAATATGGCGAAAATCATCAAAACCATCGGCAGGGAAATTTTGGATTCTCGTGGAAACCCGACGGTTGAAGCTGATGTGTGGCTCGACGACGGCTGCATGGGCCGGGCGGCTGTTCCCTCCGGCGCCTCCACCGGAGAACATGAGGCGGTGGAGCTGCGCGATGGAGACAAGTCCCGCTACCTGGGCAAGGGCACGCTCAAGGCCTGCCGCCATGTAAACCGTGAGATAGCCGCTGCCATTCAGGGCATGGGTGCAACCCGGCAGGAGGAAATCGACCGAAAGATGATCCGTCTCGACCGGACCGCCAACAAAGGGCGACTGGGGGCAAATGCCATCATCGCCGTCTCCATGGCGGTTGCCCGCGCGGCGGCCGCGTCGCAGAAAACGCCCCTCTATCGCTATCTCGGCGGGGCCCAGGCTTCTGTGCTCCCCGTCCCCATGATGAACATCTTAAACGGCGGGGCCCACGCCGACAACTCGGTTGACTTCCAGGAATTCATGATCGCCCCGGTCGGGGCGCCCAGCTTTTCCGAGGCGCTGCGCATGGGGGCGGAGGTGTTCCACACGCTCAAATCGGTGCTGAAAGGCAGGGGCTATTCCACCGCGGTAGGAGATGAAGGGGGCTTCGCGCCCAACCTCACGTCAAACGACGAGGCCCCGGCGGTCATCCTCGAGGCAATAAAAAAAGCGGGTTACAAGCCGGGGAAGGATATCTCCCTCGCCCTTGATCCCGCGGCAAGCGAGTTCTACGACAGCAAGACCAAGAAATACATCTTCAAAAAATCTGATAAGAGCAGCCGGGATGCGACGGCAATGGTTAAGTTCTGGGCGGAATGGGTCCGCCGCTACCCCATCATCTCCATCGAGGACGGCATGGCCGAGGATGACTGGAAGGGCTGGAATCTGCTCACCCGGACCCTGGGAGAGAAAATCCAGCTGGTCGGCGACGATCTGTTCGTGACCAACACCGAGAGACTGGCCCGCGGCATCAGCGAAGGGGCCGCCAACTCCATTCTCATCAAGGTGAACCAGATCGGCACTCTGACCGAAACGCTTAATGCCATGCGCATGGCCGCCAACGCAGGATACACCGCGGTGGTTTCGCACCGCTCGGGAGAAACCGAGGACACCTTCATCGCGGACCTGGCGGTGGCAACCGGCGCCGGGCAGATCAAGACCGGCTCCGCCAGCCGCACCGATCGCATCGCCAAGTACAACCAGCTTCTGCGCATCGAGGAAGAGCTGGGCTCTTCGGCGGTCTACGCCGGCAGGAAGGCCTTCCGGCAGTAAATGATTTTTATTATTAAAGAATTAAGTTGGAGCAATTTCCCCCTCACCCCATCCCTCTCCCACGGGGGGAGAGGGGGCTCCTCGATTCTCTCATCAGATGAGGGCATCAGGGAAAACAAAATTCCCTCGCCCCACCGGAGGGTTTGTCATTCTGAACGAAGTGAAGAATCTTATGCATTCGGTACATTAGAAAATGGAGATTCTTCGGCTAACGCCTCAGA
>CAYWLT010000030.1:0-16141 GCA_964459295.1 uncultured Thermodesulfobacteriota bacterium | reverse complement strand
ACCTCCTGCTGGCACTTGATTTTGCCATCGGCCCTTCCTATGAGGTGGTCATTGCCGGCAGCCCGAATCAGGCCGAAACCCGGGCGTTCTTGCAAATGCTGCGCTCGCGCTTCCTGCCCAACACGGTCGTCCTTCTCCGGGATACCGACGCAGACCCCCTCCCACTTGCCCGGATCGCCCCCTTTACCGAACCCATGACGGCGATCAACGGCAAACCGGCCGCATATGTATGCAGCAACTTCACCTGCGCCGCTCCCGCCACCGATGCCGAGGCCATGCTCCGTGCGCTTCACGAGCATGCGGGCTAACACGGGTTGGGCGCACCAGCAGGCTGTTGAAAAACACCCATCTGATTCGTGGCGCAAGGGGAGGGGCTTTTGAACAGCCTGGAAAAAATATTTAAAAAAAACCTGCTGGGGAAGATTGGTATTCTGCAACCGCCTGCCGTAACCGCTTCATTGGATGAAGGGGGGATGTTGGGCGGTATGACTTGCAGCCCGGATTCAGGATCACTATAGGCTTTATCGGGGCGGGGGGATTTCTTTTCAGCCCTGCCGCAACCGCGTTCTCAGGTGATCATTGATCATCCGCCATCGGTCTGCGGAAAGGCCGCATTGCAATAGAGGTATTCTACCTTTTCCTTGTGTCGCAGCTCTTCAGCGGCAAATGCAGCCAGCATGGTCCGCAGCTCGCCCGGCGGCTGGACTTCCGCCATCCGCTGGTAAAACTCATGCGATGCCTTCTCCCGGCCGGCGGCAAACAGGAAAATGTCCTTATGCTGCAAGGGGCCGGCGATGTCCGGCGCCCCCAGCGCCTCCACCACCCGCGCGTCGGCAACCGTCCGCAGGGAAATCGCCTCTGTGCCCAGCTCACCGCTTTTATATTTCTGCAGCGCCGTCTTGTGTTTCAACTCCTCACCCGCCATAAAACGCAGCGTATCCCGCGATGCGGCATCCTGAACAACGGCGGTCAGCTTTTCATACAAGGCAAACGACTCTTCCTCTCTTGCAATCGCCTGATCAATGACCTCTTCCATGGTGAGCTGCTGCATGAATGCACCCCTTTTCGCGCCGGCCTATTAATGTACCATGGTATAGGGCTGATAAAAGCGTTGAGACGCCCTGCTCAGCGACCCCGCAGATGACGCCGGCTACCACTTGTAAATAACCGAGGTCTGTATCCGGTTGTCGGTGCCGCTGCTGATGCCCTTGTGATCGGTTTCCCAATAGCTGTATTCAAGCCCGATATCAACCGGAGGAATCAGGCTGTAAATGATGTTTCCGAAATAAAAGGCATTCCGGCTTCTCATGCCGTTGGCGAGATCTTTTTCCCGCGGATCGTCAATGCCGAAACCGAGCCGGTAGTTCCATTTGTCATCCTGTTTATATGATAACTGCATCCATCCCCCGACTGATTTGATGGCTTCCCGGGTCGCGGGATTTACCCCCTGGAGAACACCGCCAAAGTAATCGTCCAGGTTATATCCGGTAAACACCTCACCCTTAACCGCCATCTTGGCGGTCAGGGGAAGGTCGAAGTCGCCATTGATAGACCAGGACTTGACCCGCTGCTGTTCAGAATATTGCGCCGAAGGACGCCTCTTCCAGTCAATCTCTTCTTTGCCGTAATGTCCGGAAACACCGACGACCGTTGGTTTCGCGGTCAACAGATTGGTTGCCAGGGCAAGTCTGCCCTGGACGGTGGGAAACCCGGAGTCCTCTCCGTCATTTTTCAAATCGAGGTCCAGGTCCTCGTTTACCGTTCCGGTTGTTCGGGCAAGTGCAAGGGCGGAAATAAGCTTCGTCGTCTTCCCTATGGGATAGGTGTATGTACCGCGCACCTGCGGCCGCCGATATCCCAGATTACCCACGGCCCACCCCACCGTATAATTGAGCGTATCAATAAAGAGCGGCGACATCAGGTCGGATGTTTGTCCCGCCAGCAGGCTGAAGTTTCCCTTCTTCAGCTCCAGAAAGGCATGGCGGAGCAGCACACTGGCCTTATTTTCGTGGGTGGCGCCGTCACCATAAAAGTCAAATTCAATCCGGCCCCACGCCTGCCAGCCGTCGTACTCCGGCGCCATGATATCCAGGCCCAACCGGGTCTGCTTTGCGGTCAGGTTGAACTCGTTGTCGTTCCGATTCCGGGACTCACTGGGCACGTATAAGACAAAGTTGCCGTAGTTAGTCCTGCTGTCGTCATAGGCGGCATCGAGCTTTATAAAACCGTAGGGCTTGAACTTGAAATTGCTGATGACCGGTGATTCCTTTTTCTCCGCTTTTTCCGCGGCCGCCATTTCCGTACGTTTTGTCGCCTCCTCTTTCATCTGCAGCTGCATCTGCTGCTGCTGCTGGATAATCGCCTTCAGCTCCTCAACCTGGTTTTTTAATGAATTGAGTTCCTGCTTGAGGCTCTCAACTTCCTTATCCGACGCGAACACGCCGGCACAACCCAGCGTCAGCACAATGCCCGCTACCGTTACTGCCTTCCCAATCATTATTATTCCCTCCTCGACTCATAAGGAATCATGCTATTGCAATAAATGCGGCATGTTAACCTTAAAATTAAATGCCTGTCAAGAAAATTAAACAAATAATGCACGCAGATAACAGCCTCTGCTGTAAGGTAATACCGGCGCAACGGTGCGCATTAAAAGCTTGACATCAATAACGATAACCATTATTGTTTGCCATCCGCGGTCCGACCGCAACGGATTCAAAACCGATTGACAAAACCTCAAGCACCGGCATAATATTTGTCATTATGCGTTCAACGCGTCAACGGTCTCTTATTATCGAAGTACTCCAAGAAACCGCCTCGCATCCAACGGCGGCATGGATCTTTGACCGGGTCAAGGAGAAATGTCCAAACATCAGCCTCGGCACCGTCTACCGCAATTTAAATATTCTCAAGGAGATGGGGGTAATCCGGGAAATTAAATTCGGAAAAAATACCGCGCGATATGACGGTAATGTGGAGTTGCATCACCATATCGTTTGCGAGGAATGCGGCAGGCTCGAGGACGTTGTCTGCGCGGTCGGCCCGAATATCATGCAGAGCGTGGAAACCGCCAAAGGCTATAAGATATCCGGATGTCAGATGGAATTTAAGGGTATTTGCCCCGACTGTTTGCATCTGACAAAAAAGGCAGCCGCTTCCGGGGCCGCGAAGCTGCCCCCCCGGTAACCGCGGGATCGGCGGGGCGCTGTCAGGAGCGGCGTATCATCCGACACAGGCGTTTCGCTGTCATCGAGGAGAGAGGTCATGTGGGACTATACCGACAAACTAAAGGAACATTTTACCAACCCGCGCAATGTGGGTGAGATTGAGCACCCCGATGGCGTCGGTGAGGTGGGATCGCTTGCCTGTGGAGACGCGCTAAAATTCATGTTTAAACTTGATCCGAACAACCGGATCAAGGAGGCCAAGTTTCAAACCTTCGGCTGTGCCAGCGCCATAGCATCCGCCTCGGCCCTGACCGAGATGGTCATCGGCAAGACCCCCGAAGAGGCGCTTAAGATATCAAACCGCGACATCGCCGACTACCTGGGCGGTCTTCCTGAAGAGAAAATGCACTGCTCGGTAATGGGACGTGAAGCTCTGGAAGCGGCGATTGCCTCCTCCAAAGGGATCGACATTACCAAGCAGCTTGAAGGGGAGGTGGTGTGCAAATGCTTCGGCATCACCGACCGGGAAATCGAGCGGGTAGTCAGGGAAAACAACCTTACCACCGTCGCCGACGTCACTCATTACACCAAGGCGGGCGGTGGCTGTGAATCCTGCCACCCCAAAATCGAATCAATCATTGCCGCCGTTCAGGGACAGACCCGGCAGGAGCCGGCGCGCCGGCAGAAGCCGGCAAAGCGCGCGCTGAGCAACATTCAGCGGATGAAGCTGATTGAAGAAACCATTGATCGGGAAATCCGCCCCTCGCTGAGAACCGACGGAGGAGACATTGATCTCATTGACATAGAAGGAACAAAGGTCCTGGTCACGCTGCGAGGCGCCTGCACCGCCTGTCCCAGCTCCGGGTTTACCCTGAAAGGCCTGGTGCAAAGCAAGCTGCGTGAATTCGTATCGGATGACATCGAAGTGTTGGTGGAATCATGAAAACCGTCTACCTGGATAACAATGCCACGACCCGGGTCGCCCCGGAGGTGGTCGAGGAGATGCTCCCCTACTTTTCCGATTATTACGGAAATCCCTCCAGCATGCACTATTTCGGGGGCCAGGTCGAAAAAAAGGTGGTGGAGGCCCGGGAGAAGGTGGCGCAGCTGCTCAACTGCGATCCCGCGGAAATCATCTTCACCAGCTGCGGCACCGAAAGCGACAGCACTGCCCTCAGGGGGACGCTGGGATCCTATCCCGATAAAAAACACATCGTGACCAGCCGGGTGGAACACCCTGCCGTGCTCAATCTGGTGCGCCACCTGAGCAAGAACAGCTATGATGCCGCTGAGCTTCCGGTTGACCGCAAGGGCAGGCTCACGCTTGCCGATCTTGAGCAGTCAGTCACCGATACCACCGCCATTGTCAGCATCATGTACGCCAACAACGAAACCGGGGTGGTTTTCCCCATCGAGGAAATCGGACAGATCGTCAAAAACAGAGGAAGCGTTTTCCATACCGACGCAGTGCAGGCGGTGGGGAAAATTCCCCTGGACATGAAAAAGAGCACCATCGACCTGCTTTCCCTGTCCGGCCACAAGCTCCACGCTCCGAAAGGCATCGGCGCCCTCTACGTCAGGAAGGGCACCAAGCTCACCCCCTTTATCATCGGCGGCCACCAGGAGCGGGGACGGCGCGCGGGGACGGAAAACGTCCCGTACATCATCGGGCTGGGAAAGGCGGCGGAGCTTGCCCGCCTGCACATAGAGGATGAAAACACCCGGATCAGGGCGATGAGAGACCGCTTGGAGGCGGAGTTGATCAAACGCTGTCCGGATGTGCAGGTCAACGGCGATCAAACCCATCGGCTGCCCAATACCACCAACCTCAGTTTCGAATATGTGGAAGGTGAGTCAATCCTCCTGCTGTTGAGCGCGCAGGGGATCGCCGCTTCATCGGGCTCCGCCTGCACCTCCGGATCCCTGGAGCCCTCCCACGTGCTGCGGGCCATGGGCGTACCCTTTACCTATGTGCACGGTTCGCTCAGACTGAGTTTGAGCTTTTATACTACTGACGAGGATATAGACTTCACCATCGCAAACCTGCCTCCCATTATTAAGAGACTGCGGGAGATTTCCCCGTTCGGCCGATCTCGTTAAAGACGGACCGTCGCCCCGCCGACAATTGATCGCCTGATTGCATTGCAGGAGAATTTAACCGACCATGTCTGAGACAAAGCTGCCCGGGATCATTGAAAGTATCGTCAACACCTATGATGCGGAAGACGGCATCAATCACATCGAAGGGCCCAATCTGCCGTCCCGTGACCGGGTGGTTGAAATCACCACCCATTTTCAGTCCGTTCTCTTCCCCGGCTATTATGACAAGCAGGAGCTTTCAAAGATCAACCTCACCTATTACATCTGGGAAAAGATTGCATTTATTTACCACCATCTTTCACGGGAAATTTTGAAAAGCTTAAAGTCGGCCCGCGGCGGCTCGGTCGATGAGGCAAAACTCACCGATGAGGCAATCGAAATTACCTTTGCCGTACTCAGGAAGATACCCGGTATGCGCCGGCAGTTGCGCGGCGATGTCCAGGCGGCCTATGAAGGCGACCCGGCCGCAAAAAGCCTGGATGAAATCATCCTGAGCTACCCCGGGGTTGAGGCAATCGCCGTATACCGGGTGGCCCATGAACTGCACCTGCTCCAGGTGCCGCTCATCCCGCGGATCATGTCCGAATATGCTCACAACAAGACCGGCATTGACATCCACCCCGGCGCCTCCATCGGCAGCAATTTTTTTATTGATCATGGAACCGGCGTGGTCATCGGCGAAACGGCGGACATCGGGGATGGCGTTCGCATGTACCAGGGGGTGACCCTGGGCGCGCTGAGCATCCAGAAAGATGCCTCGGGTATGTTAGAGCGGGGCACCAAACGGCATCCCACGCTTAAGAATAACGTGATCATATACTCGGGAGCAACCATCCTGGGCGGCCAAACCGTGGTCGGCGAACACTCGATCATCGGCGGGAACGTGTGGCTGACCGAATCGGTCCCGCCTTACACCATCCTGATCAACAAGGCGCCGGAATTGACACAGAAGCGGTACCTCTATGATGGAGCAAATCCAAAGCACAAAATCCGAAATTGGCAACAAACCCAAGGAAAACAAAGGAGGTGAGAGATGACCTGGTTTAAATGTTCAAAATGCGGCTATACCCTTGAAACCGACATGCCGCCGGAACGCTGCCCCGCCTGCAACGAAACATGCGCATTTATTGACGCCTCCTGCTATACGCCGGACTGCGGGGGGCCGGGTAAGCTTGACCCCCGCATCACGGGATCTTAATCATCACCTGCTGCCTCTGCGGAGGTGAAAGGAGTATGAACCATGCAACTGGTGACCTGTCCGCTCTGCAACGCGGATTTCGAACTGGCGGCGGACGCAAAAGAGGGAGACATCGTGGTCTGTCCCGTGTGTATGGTTTCACTGAAACTGGTCAAGGAACACGGAAGGTTTACGGCGGTGCCCGTCTAATCACCGCAAGGGGAGGAACGACCGACATGGCACAGATAAGGCTTTTCTCGCTTTCCACCTGACCCCATTGTCGTCGCGCGAAAGAGTTTCTTTCGCAAAGGAATTATGCGTTTACCCAGCACGACGTGGATCAGGACAAGGCCGCCCGGGATGAAATGATCGCCCTGACCAATCAGCGAAGTGTCCCGGTGCTGGTTATCGACGGACAGGTTATCGTCGGATTTGATCAGCCCAAGATAGAGGCGGCGCTCAATATGACGGGAGACGCCCCGCCGCCAAATCATGCGTAAAACAACAGCACAGGGAGATATTATGAAACTGCTCATAACCGCCCTTGTTTTCTCGGCGCTCATACTCGTTCCGGCGCTGCCCGGTCCCATGGCACAGCCCGCAGAGGCAACGGCGGACCCCCACCAAAAACTTTTTGAAGCCAAGTGCCAGAAGTGCCATTCCCTGGAAAAAGTGAAGGAGGCGCATCTCACCCGGGAAATGATAAAACCGACGGTTGACCGGATGAAGAGCAAACCCGGTGCCGATATTTCCCAGAAGGACGCGGATTCACTCACCGCATACTTAAGCACGTATCTCATGGCGCCGCCCGATCCACCGGTTGTACCGGCCCCGATTCAATAGCGGGCTCAACCCCGCCGTTCATTAAGTTAATATGGCCTCGAGCAAAAAACGCAATGCCTGGTGCCCGGGCAAAATCCTGGGCATCGAAGTATACATTGATGGCAGCTGGCTGATTATTTTTGCCCTGGTGACCTGGACGCTGGCCGGGCATTATTTCCCGGAGCAGCATCCCCGGAATCCCGTCCTTTTCAACTGGGCGCTGGGGGTGATGGCCAGTCTGCTGTTTTTCGCCTCGGTGCTGGCTCATGAACTCGGCCACTCGCTGGTGGCGCGGGAGCAGGGGGAGGAGGTTCACCGCATCACCCTTTTTATCTTCGGCGGAATGGCCCAGATCGGCGGAGAACCGGACAAGCCGCTCAAGGAGTTCCTCATCGCCTTTGTGGGACCGCTTACCAGCTTCGCGCTCAGTATGCTTGCCGGAGCGGCCTGGTGGCTCCTGCGGGACGGCAGCCCCTCCTTTGCGTCGATGTTCCGCTACCTGGGATTGATCAACCTTGCGCTTGCCTGCTTCAATTTAATCCCGGGGTTCCCCCTTGACGGAGGCCGCATCCTGCGCGCCCTTATCTGGGGCCTGACCAAAAATTTCCGTCTGGCAACCCGGGTGGCTTCCTTCAGCGGCAAGGTGGTGGCGGTCCTGCTCATCTTCTGGGGCGTCAGGCTCATTTTTTCCGGATTCGCCCTCAACGGCATCTGGATCATTTTTATCGGATGGTTCCTCTATAACGCGGCGCTGAGCAGCTACCGGCATCTCGTGATAAGGGACGCGCTGAGCGACGTCAAGGTTAAAAACCTGATGGTGACCGATTTTGAAACCGTTCCCGAGGATATGAGCGTGCAGCAGCTCGTCGATGATTTTATTTTGCGTCATCGGGACCGCGGATTTCTGGTAACCAGGGAAGGTCTGCTCCAGGGAATCGTGTGCCTTTATGACGTTAAGAAGGTTCCCCGCGAGCTGTGGCCGGCCACGCCGGTTCGGGACATCATGGTCCCGAAAGACCGGTTGGAAAACGTAACACCCTCGGATGATGCCGGCATGGCCCTGGAGAAGCTGACGGCCAAAAGCATCCACCAGATTCCGGTGGTGGAAGCAAACCGGGTGATGGGAATTCTGCGGCGCAATGATATTTTGAACTACCTCCAGTTGCATACCGAACTCGGGGCCAAGGGGTGAACCCCTTACCCCGATGGGCGGATTACCCCGGCCGGGTTTTTATGAAACCCCGGCATTCACACCACACCATAAACGGAAAGGAGCAACACGATGAAAAGCAGGCGATGTACGGTCTGCGGCTATGTTCACACCGGGGACAACCCGCCTGAAAAGTGCCCGGTCTGCGGCGCGGGCAAGTCAAAGTTCAAATTGCTGGAATAGCCGGGGGGGGAAGGCGCTCCCATGAAGGTACTTGCCCTCTACGGCAGCCCCCGCAGGGAAGGAAACACCGCCCTTCTCTTACGAGAGCTGGTCAAGGGTTTGCGCGCGCAGGGAGGGGATGCCACAGAGGTTTTTCTCTGTGACCTGCAGATTCTTCCCTGCGTCGCCGACCACAGCTGCTCACACTCCGGCACATGCTTCCTCCAGGACGATATGCAGGCGATGTATACCCATCTGGTTGCGCATGACTGCATCGTTCTGGCGGCGCCGATATTTTTTTACGGCGTCAATGCCCAGACCAAGGCGCTCATTGACCGCTCCCAGTTGCTGTGGGCGCGCAAGCACATTCTCAAGCAGCCGGTCCATCCACCGGGAATCAAAAAGAAAGGCATATTTATTTCGGTCGGGGCAACCAAAGGAGCAAAATTGTTTGACGGCACCCTGCTTACGGTCAAGTATTTTTTCGATACCATTGATGCCGAGCTCTCTCATACCCTGCTATACCGGGGCGTTGACGGCGAGGGGGAAATTCTGAAACATCCGGAAGCCCGCCGGGAGGCATATAACCTGGAGAGAACACTCGTCGGAAAATAGGTGGGTGAGACTAGTAAGCAGTAATGCCGGACTGAATTGTGCATCAGGAGAAAAAAGGAGAA
The DNA here is from genome assembly GCA_964459295.1 of uncultured Thermodesulfobacteriota bacterium. Lineage (GTDB taxonomy): Bacteria > Desulfobacterota > WTBG01 > WTBG01 > WTBG01 > CAZWCD01. Next base: position 6,826 of record CAYWLT010000030.1, on the reverse strand, counting down.
AATATGGGAAAGGTGGAATTGAAGAAGGGAATCTACTGGGTCGGCGCCATCGACTGGAACATCAGAGTTTTTCATGGCTATGACACGCCGCAAGGAACCACCTATAACGCCTACCTGATTGTCGATGACAAGGTGGCCCTGATTGACACGGTCAAGGCGCCCTTTTTTGAGGAGATGGTGCAACGGGTGGAAGAGATCATCCCTTTCAATAAAATAGATTACATTATATCAAATCACGTGGAAATGGACCATTCCGGATCCCTCCCCCGCGCCATGGACCTGGCACCGCAGGTCACCCTTGTCACCAGCGAACGGGGGAAAAAGGGGCTGGCCCGCTACTACAAAAAAGACTGGCCATGTCAGACGGTCAAGAGCGGCGACTCCCTGGCCCTGGGAGCGAGGCAGCTCAGCTTTCTGGAAATACCCATGGTGCACTGGCCCGATTCAATGGTGTCCTATTGCCCCGGAGAAAAAATTCTGTTTTCCAATGACGCCTTTGGCCAGCATCTGGCCACCGCGCAGCGCTTTGACGATGAGATCGGCTGGGAGGTCATCCACCCCGAGGCGGCCGCCTACTTTGCCAATATCGTCCTGCACGTGGGAGGGCCGGTGCTCAAGGCGCTGGATGCGGCAAAGGGCCTGGAGCTGGACATGATCGCCCCGGCGCACGGCGCAATCTGGAGAAAGGATATCGGAAAAATCGTCACCTGCTACGCTTCCTGGGCCAGGCATGAAGCGCGGCCCAAGGCGCTGGTGATTTATGACACCATGTGGGGCAGCACTGAAAAGATGGCAAAGGCGATTCTGGAAGGAGCGCGGGATGAAGGGATAACCGTGAAGATGATGAATATCAGCAGCACCGGCCGGTCCGCCATCATGAAGGAAGTGCTGGATGCCAAGGCGCTGATCATCGGCTCGCCCACCCTCAATAACGGCATGTACCCCACGGTCGCCGACTTTCTCTGTTATATGAAGGGATTAAGGCCCCAGGGCAAGATCGGAACGGTGTTCGGTTCTTTCGGTTGGGGCGGCGGGTCCACCAAGGCCATCACCGAGGAGATGCAGGCAACCGGCATCGAGCTGGTGGAACCCGCCCTGCAGTTTCAGTTTCTGCCTTCCCCGGAGGAACTCGAACAGTGCAGAGAGCTGGGAAGAAAGATTGCCGCACGGGTGAAATCTTCTTGCAACCAATAAAAAGGAGTGGTCATATGAAATTGCCAAGGACTTTTCTGCTGTCTGGGTTTCTTATGCTGCTGCCCTACTCAACTTCGACCGCCCAAACCGTCCATCCGGAACACTGGTCGCCCACCTGGGTCAACCCTTCCTGGGAAAGACCGGCAAACATGGTCGCTGACGGATTAATTAGCCTTCCGGGAGACCTGACGGTGGACGGACTCGAAAACACCGGTATCTGCGGCGGCTGTCACAACGCCATTTTCGAACAGTGGAAAGGCAGCATGCACGCAAACGCCCTGATTGACCCCGTATTCCAGGCGGCAACCAAGCTTTTTCTTTCCGAGGCCACCGCACAAGGAGACCGCGAAGAAGCGCTCGCCTGTGTGCGCTGCCACACCCCGTTCGGGCACCTTTCAAAAACCGCGGAGACCACCGCGGCCGACTACGCCGCTGCCGTGGAAACCCTGGATGCCCGCTCCGGGATCTTCTGTGACTTCTGCCACAGCGTTAAAGGCAGCGCCGGGGTCGGCAACGCCCCCTTCCTGGTCGACGACGGCCGGGAAGATGCGAAAAAAATCAAGCACGGTCCCCGTACCGACGCCGTGTCTCCCTACCACGGTACCGCTTTTTCCCATCTGCATACTAAATCAGAGTTTTGCGGCATGTGCCATGACGTGACCCATGCCTTTAACGGCATGCCCATTGAGAGAACCTACACTGAATGGCGGGAAAGTCCTTATAATACCGGAGATCCGGCCACCACCGTACACTGCCAGGACTGCCACATGCGGCAACGTCCCGGCGTCCCGGCAACCGGCTCAACCGCGAGGCCGGAAAATCCGGGTGTTTCCGCGCTGGGCGGCAAGGAACACGCCCATATTTTCACCCATTATTTCGTTGGTGCTAACGCCGCTCTGCCCGTGTTGTTCGATGGTGTAGAGCCGAAGACCGCCATTGCCTATGAAAACCTGCAGAACTGCGCAACCATAGAAATCACCGCCCCTCCCTTGCCGCTGGCGTGGCGCAACGCCGACATTCAGGTTACGGTGAATAACGTCGGCGCCGGCCATTATCTCCCCACCGGATTGAGCGAGATGCGGGAGATGTGGCTGGAAATCAAGGTAAAGGACGCGATGGGGCGCACCCTCTTTCAGTCCGGCGGCGTTGACGGCAAAGGCAGCCTCGAGCCCCAGACACGGCTGTTTAATATAGTATTGGCTGACAAGGAGGGTAATCACACCGTCAATGTGGCCACGGCCGACCGCATTGTAAGCGATACCCGCATTCCCCCCAAGGGATACCGAACCGAACATTATACCTTCTTTGTTCCGTTGCGCGGCATATTGGGGTACACCGTCGAGGCACGCCTGCGGTACCGCAGCGCCCCCCAGTCAATCATCAACACCCTGCTCGGCAGCGCTGCGTCCACGCTTCCCATTATCGAAATGACCTCGGCCTCCGCCGAGGTAAGCTTTTAGTAATCATTTCGGCCCATTAACCAGGAGGTTTCACATGACGATGGAAATTACCGATAGCAGCTTTCAAGCCGAAGTAACCAATTCAACAATGCCGGTGCTGGTTGATTTCTGGGCGCCCTGGTGCGGCCCCTGCAAGATGGTGGCGCCGGTCTTGGATGAGCTTTCCCAGGAATACGCGGGAAAGCTCAAGATCGTCAAGCTGAACGTTGACCAGAACCAGCAGGTTGCGGCGCAGTTCGGCATCAGCAGCATCCCCACCCTGATCGTTTTTAAGAACGGAAAAGAAGCCGGAAAAACGGTCGGCTTTCAGTCGAAGGATGCGCTTAAGAAAATGATCAACGGTTTACTCTGACAGGCTGTTGAAAAAACCCATCCGCTTTCCGGCTCAAAGAGGAGGGGCTTGTGACCACAACCATGTGTCTATACTATTTTTTCAACAATCTGCTCATAGGCGAAACGTATGACCGACCGGTTCACCATTGGCGCGCTTGACCGCATCAAGGAGCTGGCCGAGTCCCGGCTCCGGCGTTTTGTTAAGGCCAGGCCGTTTGTCCGCTATGCCGACGTTCGAATCAGTATGTCGGAGGGAAGCGGCGCCTTCTGTGAAAACGGCGAAGAAAAATACAGCGGGACCGACTACGGCTTTTCCTGCGGCGTCCGGGTGCTGGCCGGCGAGGAAATCGCAGCCGCCGGCTACTTCGGGCTGACCCTGGGAAAGGACGCGCTCTCGCGCTTCGCCGCCATCCTGGAGGACGGCCTCACCCATGCATACAACCGCGCTCTGTGCAATGCCACTCACAAAAACCGGGCCAAACAGCGGTTCGGGCCGCTGGGCGAGTCTCTCTGGGACATGGCGCTGGCCCCGGTGGAAATAGCGCGCGAATCGGTGCCGGCGGAATATGAAATCAGTCCGTTAAGCATAACTCCCCGAAACATCTCATCCCACCTGAAGGATATATCCAAAGAACTCGCGGCGCTGGACCACCGCATTCTATACAACCAGGTTGGGGCCTCGACCATGCTGGAGAGGGAGTTCTTCACCTCAAGCGAGGGTTCCGCCATTGACCAGACCTTTGCCATAACCCACGGCATAGCCTACGTGGTGGCCTCCGGGAAAGAAGGCATCCAGGAGCACTACGATGACATCGGCCACCAGCGCGGGTGGGAGGTGATTGAAAAAGGATGTACCGGTCCCTTCATCCACAGCAGGGATCTGCGGTCGTTTTCGCTGGCGCTGGCGCGCGAATCGCTGGAACTGGCCGACGCGCCCCCGCTGCGCGATACCGGCAAACCGGTCACCGTGGTCACCGATCCTCACTTTAACGCGCTCCTGGTCCATGAAATCATCGGCCACCCCAATGAGCTGGACCGGGCGCTCAAAATGGAAACGGCATACGCCGGCCGCTCATGGCTCCTGCATGATCTTGAGCGCAACCAGGTGGGCAGGCAGGTGGCTTCACCGCTGCTATCCGCCTATTCCGACCCAGCCCTTCCGGGTTTCGGCCACTATCGGTACGATCATGAAGGAACCCGGGGCAGAAGGGTATATCACATTGAAAACGGCATGTACCGGGGATTCATGAACAGCCGGCAGACCGCCGCCGTCTTCGGGGATGAGCCCAACGGCTCCTTTACCAGCGTCGACGCCGCGCTGGTGCCCCTGATCAGGATGTCAACCACGGTGATCCAAAACGGCACGCGGGACCCAAAGGATATCCTCGGGGAGATTGATCACGGCTATTACCTGGTGGGCCACCGCATTCCCTCCATTGCCGAGTCACGGGAAAATTTTCGCATCACCGCCCGCAAGGTTTACGAGATCACCAACGGAGCGCCCGGCCGGCTTTTCCGCGATGGAGGCATTACCGCCGACAGCCGTGATTTCCTCATGCAGGTTGACGCGGTGGGAAATGACTTCAGCATTTTCCCCATATCCAATTGCGGCAAGGGACAGCCGATGCAGTCAAAAAAGCTGGGCAACGGCGGGCCGACCCTGCGCAGTCGGGCGCGCCTGACCGGCACCTCCGTCTAGGTTTCAGCATGCCGCCGCCTTCAACACGAGGATAGAACAAGTGCCACCGAGCCTAAAACAGTTCGTTACCGATGGTCTTGCGCACCTGCGCAGGAAACCCGATATCGAGGAAGCGGAAATCTTTGCCTCGCTGAACACCACACTGACCTGCAGAATCAACTACACCTCACACATACCCTGCAACGGCCTGGAAGAACCGAAATCCCTCCAGACCCGGGGTGTGGGTCTGCGCATCGCCTTTAAGAATGGATCCGGCTTAAAGACAGGTTTCGGCCAGGAAACCGGTTCTCTTACCTTGGACGGCGTGGAATCCGCCTACCGCAAGGCCCGGGAAGGGGCGGTTTTTGACCCTGATTTTCACGCCCTTCCCGAACCCCGGCCGTCGGAAGTTATACTGCGTGATTACCATGACCCGGCGCTCCTTTCCCTTTCCGATGCCGATCTGGTGGACATGGGCTGGAAAACCATCAATCGCGCGTTGGAAGAGTTTGAACGGGCTACCCTGCTTCAGGCTCATCCCCCCCGCTCGCTGGGTCTGATACTGGGTGGCGACGTAACCCTGCTTCAGGAAGAGATGGCCATTGCCTCCACCCGCCTCAGGGCGGCGGAAGACGACACCTCCACTATGCTTTTCGCCTCACTCACCGCCATGATAGAAAAAATGAACGGCAAGGGATCGGGATGGTCGGCGGCCACGCGGCTTGCCGGTTTCGACGGGAGCGCCGGCGGCATGGCGGTGCGCAACGCGCTTCGCTCCGCGGGTGGCGGCACACGGGTGGCAGGCGGTATCTACCCGGTGGTGCTGGCACCCCAGGCAGTGGCGGATATCATGAGCAATGTCCTGATCCCTTCCCTGCGGCTTGACACCTTTTACGCGGGCAACTCCGCCTTCCAGGGTAAACTCGGCGCGCCGGTCGCCTCCGAGAAGCTCTTCATGCGCGACTGCGGCAATGACCGGGAACTCACCGCCAGCAAGGCCATAACCTGCGAGGGCCTCCCCACCGGCACAACCGAGCTCATTGCCGATGGGCGCCTGGTGGGACTTTTATCCAACGACTATGAAACCAGAAGGATGCTGCATGACGCAACGGCGCGGGATAAATTGGGGGTCGATCCCCGTGACCGGCCCCAAGCCATCGTTCCGCGCAACGGGTTCAGATTCGGGCAGGGAGGGGGAAGACATCATGGCGCGCTGCCCTCCATCTCGCCCACCAATATCGTGATGGGCAGCCTGCACCCGGCTTCGCTCGACGAGATGTTCGGCATGGTTAAAAACGGCGTTTACCTGGGAAGAATCTGGTACACCTACCCCATCAACGGGATCAAGGCCGGCGATTTCACCGCCACGGTTGTGGGGGATTCATTCATGATACGGGATGGACGCCTGGCTGAACCACTTCAGCCCAATAGCGTGCGGATCGACGATAGCATCCACTCGGTTTTAAATCGGATCCTGGCCATTGAAGACAAAAGAACCGGCGTCATTCTCTGGGCGGCGGATGAAATGTTTTACGCGCCGCACATCGCGCTTGACGGACTCAAACTGTCCGCCATCGCCCTAGCCCCCTGACCGGCCCGCGCAGCGGCATCGCTGCCCGGCCCATTCTGAAAGGAGGTGAGCATACCGCACCAGTTCATTCCCCTTACTCGAAACACCCTCAACATTCAAACGCTGCAAGGAGGAACCAATGGATGCAAAAGCCCTGTTCAAGATAAGTTATGGCCTCTATGCAATCACCTCAAAAAAGGGGAACAGCATAAACGGCCAGATCGCCAATGCCCTTATTCAGGTCACCGCGGAACCGCCCGCACTCGCCATCGGGTTGAATGTCAAGAATCTCACCAATGAGTTCATCAAGGAAAGCAAGGTGTTCGGCGTATCCATCCTTGCCCAGGATACCCCGCTCAATTTCATCGGCCAGTTCGGCTTTAAGTCGGGAAGAGAAAGCAATAAATTTGACCAGGTGAACTACAAGACGGGAATCACCGGCGCCCCGCTTATACTGGATCATTCCCTGGCGGTGCTGGAGGCAAAGGTGAGTCACAGCATGGAGGTGGGCACCCACACCATGTTTGTGGGCGAGATAGTCGGATCAGAGGTTCTCAAAGAGGGTGAGCCGATGACCTATGCCTACTACCA
>CAYWLT010000029.1:0-16180 GCA_964459295.1 uncultured Thermodesulfobacteriota bacterium | reverse complement strand
AACCGCCCTCCCCCGCTACCAGTGCACCATTTGCGGATACATCTACGATCCGGCGCAGGGCGACCCTGATAGCGGAATCGCGCCGGGCACCGATTTCAAAAATCTTCCCGCAAACTGGACCTGCCCCATCTGCGGTGCGGGCAAAGATCAGTTCAAGCAGCTTTAATGCGGATTGACGCATCTTGCGCGACAACAGCCGAACGGGGGCGCCGGTCCACCCCCGTTCGTCGTTTTATCAGCATCCTGAAAAATGGCATCACCCGCTTGCAATAATTCCTGAATCAGGTAGTATGCATACAGTTTATCGCATTTGAATAAGAGCACAGATCGATGCAGATGACACCAACCACCACATAACCGCAACCATCCATAACCCAAGAGGAGGAAAGGAGATGACACACACACTTGCCTGGGAAACGGACATGAAAAGCGCCCTCGCCGCGGCGCAGGCTCAGGGCCGGCAGGTTCTGCTCGATTTTTTCAACCCGGGGTGAATCGGCTGTCAGCAAATGGATGCAGTTACGTATCCTGATCAAAAGGTGTCAGACTTCATTCAGCAAAACCTGATCGCCCTGCGCATGCCTTCCGACGCGCAACCCCATGCCGTTGATTTCAAGATAAGCTGGACCCCCACCCTGATCATACTGGACCAGGAGGGCAGGGAACACCACCGCACCGTCGGCTTTCTTTCCCCCGAGGAATTGATTCCGGCCCTGCTGCTGGGCATGGCTAAAACCCTCTTCGAACAGCAGCGCTATGCCGAGTCCCTTGCGCTCATACAAAAGCTGCTGGATGGATATCCCGCAAGCGACGCGGCCCCGGAAGCGCTTTTCCTGAAAGGGGTCGCCGGATATAAAAACACCCAGGATCCCGGTCCGCTCAAGCAAGCATACGAACAGCTCGCGGCGCGCTATCCGTCGAGCGAGTGGACGAAAAAGGCTTATCCTTACAGACTGCTCTAACCGGCGGTGGCGCGGCTCTTTGCAACTCCGTTATTTACTCCGCTATCCGGGTATGCTATAAAATCGGGACCTTTCCAAAAACCGGCATAGCAGGGGAGGAACCGTGATGAAAGTATTGGGATTTGTAGGAAGCCCGCGCAAAAAGGGCAACACCGATGTACTGGTAGACACCTTTCTTGGCGGCGCGTCCGAATCCGGCGCCGCGGTACAAAAATTTTTCCTTGCCGATCATCACATCAACCAGTGCCGGGGGTGTTACCGGAAGTGCATTTTAAAACCGGGGATCCGCTGCGGCACCTTCCGTGATGACATGGACATGATATTAAAGGAGATGGTATCGTCCGACCTGATGCTTTTCGCCTCACCTTATTACTGCGCATCCTACACCGCCATCATGGCGCGCTTTCTGGAGCGCTGCCTTCCCCTCTGGGAGGTGGAAATCGTCGGTGAGCTTGGAACAATGAATGCGTTCAGGTTTATCAATGCCCCGCTCAAGGGCAAAAAGGCGGTTATCGGCCTGGTCCAGGATTTCAAAGACCCGTCCACCGCCCGGCCCGCCCTCAAGGCCTTTCTGCACAACCTGGGACAGACCTACTTGATGAATATAATCCACAAAATTCACGTAACCGACGTGCGGGACCCCGGCGACATCAGGAAAAAGGAAGACGTGCTGGAAAACATCTTCGCCCTGGGCCGAAAACTAGCCCGCGGGCGGCGTTAACCAGGATCATGCAATGACTGGCGTGCAGCATTTTGAAGCGGCCATGAACCGTCATGAAAGAAACCTCATCGGCCGGCTGACTAGCCCCCCGGACATTCAGGCATTTCTTGACGGCATCGCCTATAAGGCGAAAACATCGTATCAGTCACCGCTCGGCGTACTCCGCACCCGGGAGGCAAACTGTTTTGACGGCGCGCTGTTTGCCGCCGCGGCCCTGCGCCGCATGGGTCAGGCCCCGCTTATCCTGCACATGCGCGCCGCAGATGATGATGACCATATTATCGCCCTCTACCGGCGCAACGGTTGCGTGGGGGCGGTGGCAAAATCAAATTTCGTCGGGCTCCGGTACCGTGACCCGATTTACCGGAATGTCCGGGAACTGCTCTTGTCCTATTTTGAGCTCTATTTCAATCGCAAGGGGAAAAAATCGCTGCGGGGATATACCGGCCCCCTCAATCTCAGCGCCTTCGACCGCATCTCCTGGATGACCCGGGATGATTCCATTGAAGCCATTTCCCAGCGCCTGGATTCGCTGAAACAACACCCCCTGATACCCGCCCCCCTGGTCAGACTCCTTTCTCCGGTAGACCGACGAACCTACCGGGCCAACCTGCTCGGGGCAACCATGCGGGCGGTGCATCGGCGGAAGCGCGGCCAATAAGACATAAACTTAAGATTGACAGATACCGGGCATTTTCATATACTCGGCGGCCAGGCAGCAGCAGAAACATACCGGATGAAGCGGCCGGTTCCGTCGGCCCTGAAATGTCCGCGCCCCATGCTGCCGGCGCCATGACAAGCAAGGAGAGGCAATGAAGAACCGAAATAAGACCAGCCGCATGAGAGCGGCCCGCAAAACAAAGATGAGAAAAAAATCGCTGAGAAAGTCCAAGGGCGAAAGAAAATTCCCCTCCTGAGCTGATACGGATTCATCAACACGGTCTTCATACTGTTCACCCGGCCGCATTCTAAACGGTCGTGGCCTAATCGGCCGCTCCTTTCCCCACCGGGTCATGAAAGCCATATTCCCGTTGATGAGCTCGGTGGGCGGTATCCCGACGGCAACATTGATACCGTCCATGAGAAAAATCTTCCCCCCGCTCACAATATGGTTGTCCGGCGCCATCCCTTCTATAAGTACCGCCGCACCGCAGGCAAGCAAGCAAGCGGCGGGTCGATGTGCGGCGCACGATGGGCTTCACCTTCCTTTACCGGGAGGCCGGATATCCCGCGTTCCGTCGGTGCCGCGACGAGCGCCCGCATGCCGGCGGTTGCGGTTATTGACTCCTCAACCCGCCCTGCCCCGGCGGAATCAACGGCGGTTTCTTGACATCCGGTCATCACAGGGCAACCGTTATTGCCCGGGAGGGCAACCATGACAAAGATTTTACGCACCCTTTATCTTGACACAAAGCTGGTGGAAAAGCTGGTCAGGTTATCCGCCGTCACACGGATTCCACAAGCCGTGCTGGTAAGGGAAGGCGTGGATTTGATGCTTAAAAAATATGAGAAGAAATTAAAACACCGGCTGTAGCCTTCGTGCCCGGCTTCTGATGCGCCGTCCGGCATCGAAAGCACATCTTGACAAAGGCGGCCGTTCTATCCTATGCTATACCTCGCGAGGTATGGCGGTGATGCCTGGGGCCGCATCTCCATAAGCAGCACCCCCTCTGCAAGCCCAAAACCATACAGTAAACGGGATCAACCGTTTACCGGGAAACCCTGCATGCTCCGGAAGCGCGGGTTGGACGGCGATGAGCTGATCAACCTCTACAAAATGATGTTCCTGATCAGGCGATTTGAAGAGCGGTCGGCCGAGATGTACGCCCGCGGCAAAATCACCGGATTCTCCCACCTCTACATCGGTCAAGAAGCGGTTGCCGTCGGAGCCATTTCAGCCCTGAACGAAAAGGACTATGTCATAAGCTCCTATCGCGATCACGGTCATTGCCTGGCCAAAGGATCCGATCCTAGGGCGGTGATGGCGGAATTGTTCGGCCGGGCCACCGGCGTCAGCAGGGGAAAAGGCGGCTCCATGCATCTGTTCGATGATAAGCGGCGGTTTCTCGGTGGGTATGGCATCGTCGGCGGAGGGCTGCCGATTACCGTCGGCATCGGCATGGCCTTACAGTATAGGGAGGAGGACGCCATCGTGGCCAGCTTTTTCGGTGACGGGGCAACCAACGCCGGGGCGTTCCATGAATCGCTCACCGTCGCCGCAGCGCGGAACCTTCCCATAGTTTTCGTCTGCGAAAACAACTTTTTCGCCATCGGCACCTCCCTGGAACGGGTCGCGCCCTCCAAGGAACTCTACAAGCGGGCAAAGGCCTATGAAATGCCCGGCGCGCGGGTGGACGGAATGGACGTGCTGGCGGTGCGCGAGGCAATGGAGCACGCGATGGACCGGTCGCGGGAGGGTGACGGACCGTCCTTCATCGAGGCGGTGACCTATCGTTACCGCGGCCATTCCATGTCGGACCCCGATGATTACCGCACCAAGCGGGAGGATAAAATCTGGAAGGAACGTGACCCCATCATCCGGCTGGCGCGGCAGCTGCGCGACCAGGCGATCATTTCCCCCGATGATCTTAAGGAACTCCAGCGGGACGTTAACGCGACGGTGGATGAATCGGTTCGCTTCGCCGACAGCAGCGCGTGGCCCGAACCGGAAGAGCTGATGAAGGACATCTACGCTGATCGAATAATTTGAGGAGCAAGCGCAATGAAGGAAGTTCTGGTACGCCACATAAAAAACTATCAGCAGGAAGCACGCGCCGGCCAGCATGTCATCATTATCGATGAAGCCAAGGATGTGGGCGGTGACGGCAAGGGGCCGGACCCCTACGACCTGCTCCTGTTTGCCCTGGGCGGCTGCACCGCTATGACCATCACCATGTACGCGCGCCGCAAGGGCTGGGCGCTGGACGGGGTGCAGGTAAAGCTTTCCCACGAGAAAATACACGCCGCCGATTGCACTGAATGCGAAATCCAGGAGGGGAAGCTGGACCAGATTGCCAAAACCATTTATCTTAAAGGCGACCTCACCCAGGAGCAGCGGGAGCACCTCCTGGAAATCGCAGAGCGTTGCCCGGTCAATAAAACCCTTACCACCGAGTGCCGCGTAGTGGGCAGCCTCGGTTGAGGGGGCGGAGCCCGTCACCCATGCCGGAGACAACCTATCGCGAAGCCCTCAATGATGCCCTGAGGGAAGAGATGCAGCGGGACCCCGCCGTCTTTATACTGGGCGAAGACGTCGGACTTTTCGGCGGCGCTTTTAAAGTCACCGAGGGGCTTTATGCGGAATTCGGCGAGCAGCGGGTGATTGACATGCCTATTGCCGAGGGCCTGATTATCGGGGCGGCAATCGGCGCGGCCATGACCGGATTGCGGCCGGTTGCCGAGCTGATGACGGTCAATTTTGCCCTTCTGGCCATGGACCAGATTGTCAATCACGCGGCGAAAATCCGCTACATGTTCGGCGGCAAGGCAAAGGTGCCGCTGGTAATCCGGATGCCGGGAGGCGGCGGCAACCAGCTGGGCGCCCAGCATTCGCAGAGCCTTGAGGCCTACTTTCTCCATTGCCCGGGGTTACGGGTGGTCACGCCCTCAACCCCGGAGGATGCGAAAGGGCTGCTCAAGGAGGCCATCCGTGATGACAACCCGGTCATCTTTCTGGAGCACGAGAACCTCTATAACACCCGGGGAGAAGTTCCCCCCGGAAACTACACCACCCCCATGGGCAAGGCCGCCCTTCGCAGGAAGGGAACGGACCTGACCATCCTTTCCTACTCCGGCATGACCCTGATCGCGGCGGCGGTGGCGGCGGAACTGGCCGGGGAAGGCATACAGGCGGAACTGATTGATCTGAGAACGATCAGTCCGCTGGATATGGAGACGGTTCTGGCATCAATACGAAAAACCGGACGTGCCATCATCGTCGAGGAAGGCTGGAAGACCGGCGGGGTTGGCGCGGAGATCAGCGCCCGGATACATGAGCAGGCACTTACCGCGCTGGACGCGCCGGTAGTACGGGTCGCCGGGAAGGATACCCCCATGCCCTACGCCAGAAATCTCGAGCAGGCGGCTATTCCCTGTGTGGAAGATGTGATCCAGGCGGCCATTACCGTTCTCTAGCAGGCGGTTGAAAAGGATTGCGGGGGGAAGGGCTTTGTGCCGCAGCCGGTTATTCGGAACCGGCGGATGCTCAACTTCTCTCTAACCCTGTTTCACAGATCCGCACGGCAACGGTATGTATTGATGTTGCCGGAAAGGAACCTGCCATGCCAGATGAAATCATCATGCCGAAATTGAGCGACACCATGGTGGAAGGCACGCTCCTCAAATGGTTCAAGCGGGAGGGTGATTACATCCAGCAGGGTGAAACGCTGTTCGAAGTTGAAACCGATAAGGCGGTCCTGGAAGTGGAATCATCGGTCGACGGGGTGCTGACCCAGATCCTGGTGCAGGCGGGGGAGAGGGCTCCGGTGGGTGCGGTGATTGCAGTGATCGGCGGAGAATTGCAGAAGGTGGTCCCCCAGAAAGAGCCGCTGCCCGAGGAGGCACAGAAGGGCGGTCAGGCAAAAAAACCGCCGGAACTGATCAAGGAGCCGCCGCAATTAAAGGTGGTTCCGCACACCAGGGGGGCGGCCGAGATTGCCTCCGCCAGGGACATCCATGCATCCCCTGCGGCAAAAAGCTACGCCCTGAGTCGGGGAATAGACCTCGCCCGGATTGCCGGAACCGGCGGCGGTGGGATGATCACCCTGAAAGATGTGCGGGATTTTCAGCCGCACCCGCCGCCGACGGGGGGGGCACCGACTCCTCCCCGCCGGCAGGAAGCAGTTGCTACCCCAGGCGCCGCATCCTTATCAACCATGAGAAAGGCGGTTGCCGCAACCGTCAGTCACAGCAAGAAAACCATCCCTCATTTTTACCTGAGTTATGACATTGACATGAGCGCTGCGCTCACCGCACTTGCCCGGCTCAATCAGAGCAAAATCGACGCCGAAAAAATCAGCGTCAATGATGCGCTGATCCGGGCGGCGGCCGCAACCCTTAAACAGTATCCTTACCTTAACGCGCTCTATCCGGAGCAGGGGCTGTTCCTGAAACCAGAAGTAAACATGGGGATCGTCATCGGCCTGCCCGACGGCCTGATCATCCCGGTGCTCAGGCGGGCTGACTCATTGACCCTGGAGGACATTTCCCGGGGGGTTAAACAGCTCCGAGAAAAAGCCGAGGCCGGCAAATTCTCGTCGGATGATCTCACCGACGGGACATTTACCATCAGCAATTTGGGCATGCTCGGCGTATCCGATTTTGCCGCCATCATCTATCCGCCGCAAACCGCGATCCTTGCGGTAAGCGCCGTCAAAGACACGGCGGTGGTAAAGGATGGCTCATTGGCCGTTGCAAAAATGATGCGGGTTACCATTTCCGTTGACCATCGGGTGGTCGACGGCATTACCGCCGCACACTTTTTGCGGGACCTCAAACAATATCTTGAAGCGGGTGATTTCGAAGCGGCGGAAAAGCCCTGCTGCACGGTTGAAGATGATTAACCGTCCCTGCGGATCATGCGTCCTGCAGTCAGACCGGATCGCGGCTGATCGCACAAAACCCCTCGCCGCATAAAGCGGTGAGGGGTTTTTGCATGACCGTTGATTGCCGGCGCCGTCCTTCTCCCATGCCTGCGTCAGCCCGGCGCCCGGATCACCCCCGCATTATTCTATCACGATACTACCCCGATGTTCCGAACCCAGCCCCCCCTGTGCAGGCATATAGAAGGTCCTGGAAACCTTAACTATATAATCGTACTTCCCCTTCTCGGTAAAACAGAGGCTTGCCGTACTCCCGAAGGGAATCTTGCCCGATTCGTACGCCCCGTCCTTTCCGATAGAAAAATTCACCGGAGACCCGCAGGCCAGCGCAACCTTTTTATCGAGGAAAAGAACCTCCAGGGGGGACCTGGAGTGATTTACCCAGATCACCGTTGTGCCCGGGTTCGACACCAGATTTGAGGGACTCGCACCCTCACGCTCATTAATTTGCACAATTTTATTGATAATGGCCACTTCCTCGTCGGCTTCTTTTGCCGGCTGTGGGGCCGCTCCTTTTTCCTCCGCCCAACACGTGATCCCGGACAGAGAAATGACGCAAACCAGCACCACCAGAGCGAAAACAACCTTTTGGTACATGCAATCCTCCGTGCGTTTATCCACTGTTATCGCCGCCGCGCCGCCTCCCTCGACAGGAGGCAGCAACAAACCCGGCCGGCTTCCCGCGATGCGCCGGGGCGGAGCGGATATTATTGAATCCAGATAATACCCTTATGCTCCTTTGCCGCCAACGGATAAAAGGTGGCCGACGCCTTGTACTCGTATTCAAATTTCCCCTTTTCCACAAAGCAGAGGCTTGCGGTGCCGCCAAAGGGGATTTTGGCGGATTCATACGCGCCGTTCTCACCGATGATAAAGTTCACCGGGGCGCCGCACGCAAGGGTAACCTTTTTTTCCAGAAAACGAATTTCCGCGGGCTGGTTGGATTGATTCACCCATATAATCGTCGTGCCGGGAGACGACTGCACGGTTGAGGGATTCAGGCCCTCCCGGGCGGAAACGGTCACGATCCTGTTTGCCACTTTCGTCTCTTCCGCCGGCTGGTCAGCGGCAAAGGCAACCGCCAGGCAACACAGCATCCCCATCATCATCAAAACGGCACATCTGTATGGTTTTCTTCGCATCGCACGCCTCCCTGTATGAATGTAATGCATCTCTGCCGCGATGAGGCAACTGTCCGGCTTCCCACCATCGCACCCACGATGGCCGCGAGCAACCCTGTTAGAAAGCAGCCGGATCCGTCAACCTCCCCTGCGGCACCGTTCCAGCATACCTATATTTGCGGCTTTGTCAAGTCGATATCAGTGAAACAGCCCTCAACTCTGCTGCGGGACGTTTCGGCACCTTTTTATAAATCGCGCGTGATCATGAATTGGATGTTTGCGGCGGCGGCAGGACGGCATCGGATGGCGTCAGTCCGGTTGAAACGGATTGCCCGGCCAGCGCCAGTTCAATGACGCGGTCCATGGTGTCAACCAGATAAAATTCCATGCCCCGGCGTATTTTCTCCGATACTTCTTCAAGATTACTCTCATTTTTCTTGGGTAGAATAACCCTTGTGATGCCGGCACGTTTGGCGGCCAGAACTTTTTCCTTTATCCCGCCCACGGGGAGCACCAATCCTCGCAGGGTAATCTCACCGGTCATGGCGATATCGCTCCTGATCGGCCGGTTGCGCAGCAGTGAAACCAAGGCGGTAAAAATAGTGACCCCGGCAGAGGGACCGTCCTTGGGGATGGCCCCCGCCGGGACATGAAGGTGGATATCGTTATCCTCAAAAAAATCCTCCGGGATCTGCAGCGCTTTTGCGTTGGATCGTATATAACTCAGGGCGGCCTGGGCTGACTCTTTCATCACATCCCCCAGGGAACCGGTCAGGGTGAGCGATTTTTTACCCCTCATCTTGGTGGCCTCAACAAAGATGATATCCCCCCCGACCGGAGTCCACGCCAGTCCCGTCGCCACACCCGGCACCGCCGTCCTTTCCGCCACCTCGGCAAAGAATTTTACCGGCCCGAGAAATGTTTTCAGCATCTCCCGGGTTATGGTAACCGCCTGCTGCTTCCCCCGGGCGTACTCCTTGGCAACCCCCCGGCAAATGGTTGCCACCTCGCGCTCCAAATTTCTCAATCCCGCCTCCCGGGTGTAATCGCTGATAACCGCCTGAATGGCGCTGTCCTCAAAGGCAAGGTGTTCCGAGGTAATGCCGTGAGCCTCGAGCTGGCGCGGCACGATATACTGCCTGGCAATCATCAGCTTTTCCTCTTCGGTATAGCCGGCCAAATCCAGAACTTCCATGCGGTCGCGCAAGGGTGGAGGGATGGTATCAAGCATATTTGCCGTGGTGATAAACATGACCGTGGAAAGGTCAAACGGCACTTCAAGATAATTATCGGAAAAAGAAAAGTTCTGCTCGGGGTCCAGCACCTCCAGCAGCGCCGATGACGGATCCCCCCTGAAATCGGACCCGATCTTATCAACCTCGTCGAGCATGAACACCGGATTGCAGGTGCCCGCCTTCTTGATGCCCTGAATGATCCGCCCCGGCAGCGCTCCCACGTAGGTTCGGCGGTGACCCCGTATTTCAGCTTCATCACGCACTCCCCCCAGGGACATGCGGATAAATTTTCTGCCCAGGGAACGGGCAATCGATTTCCCCAGGGAGGTCTTTCCGGTTCCCGGCGGGCCGACAAAACAGAGAATCGGTCCCTTCATGTCCGGCTTCAGCTTGCGCACCGCAAGATACTCGACAATCCTTTTTTTTACCTTCTCGAGGTTATAGTGGTCCTGGTCCAGCACCTGCTGCGCCAGATCGATATCAAGATTGTCCGGGGTGGCAACCGCCCAGGGAAGCTCAATCAGCCAATCGAGATACGTCCGGGAAACCGTATATTCGGCCGCCGCCGGGGGCATTTTGGAGAGCCGTTCCAGCTCTTTCTCAGCTGCTTTCTTTACCTCCTCGGGCATTTGCGCCTTGCTGATCTTTTCTTGCAGCTCCCTGGCTTCAACCGTCCGCTCATCCTCTTCGCCCAGCTCGCGGCGGATGGCCTTCAGCTGCTCCCGCAGATAGTAGTCGCGCTGGTGTTTGTCCATCTCCTTTTTGAGCTCACCCTGGATCTTGCTCCCCAGCTCAAGCACCTGGAGCTCCTTGTTCAAGATAGCGGTTACCCGCTCCAGCCTTTTTTTAATGTCTATCAGCTCAAGAATCCCCTGCCTCTCGGTAACGCTGATGTTGAAATTGGCCGCTATCATGTCGGCCAGGGTTCGCGGATCGTCCATGTTCATGACGATGAAACCCACTTCCGAAGGTATGTTGGGGGAAAGTTCGACCGCCCGCTGAAAAAGATTTTTGATGCTGACCATCAGGGCGTCGGTTTCAACGTCGCGATCGAACTCTTCATTGATAACCTCAATGCGCGCCTGCAGGTAGGGCGTGCCCTGGATATACTCGCTGATGCGGATGCGGGACTGACCCTGGACAAGCACACTCATGTGTTCGTCCTTGAGCTTCATCATCTTGGCAATGCTGGCAAGGCAGCCCACGGCATACAAGTCTTCCGGTTGCGGCACCTCCACATCCTGATTTTTGACGGAAACCACCGCGATGGTCTTGTCCTTGATCAGCGCCTCATCGATCAGCCGTATCGACCGTTCCTGGCCGATGGTGATGGGCATCATCGCGTTGGGGAAAAGCACGCCACCCTTTAACGGCAACACCGGAAGAATGCGACCGGACTGGGGCGGCACTTCCGGATCGAGCTCTTTTTTTGACTTCTTGTTAGCCATCCTTCACCTACTCCTCGTCGGGCATACCCACCGGCACCCGCTGGTTGCGGGTAACCTTGGGAACGGTAATGCGCAGGAAGCCCTCCTTGTACTGGGCGCTGGTTTTATCGGCATCGATGGGTATGGTAATGCGTATCAGCCTTTCAAATTTACCATAATCAATCTCCATTTGGTGCATCTTGGTGTTGGCCGATGGGGCGTAATCGGATCTGTTCCCGCTCACTTTAAGCACATTGTTTTCAATGGCCACACTGATGCTTTTCCGGCTCATTCCGGCCACCTCAACCAGAACAATTATCTCCTCCGGTGTCTCATAGATATCAACCGGAGGCTTCCAGACCTTTTCCGCCGCAAACATGGGGGGGCGCATCTCATCGAAAATATTGTGCAGCATCCGCTCCATGCGTTGCTGGACGGTTTCAAAGTCCCTGCCGCTGAAAATTATGTTGTACGCCATACGTGCTCCTCTCCGCAATCCGGTTGTCTACCGCCTTATATATCACAAACCGCATCCCGTCTCAAGCATATTGCGGCGCAGGCATCAGTTGATATTGGCAAACTCTCTTAAGACGGTCAGCTGCTCCGGGGTTCTCATCTTGCGCAGCGCTATTTCGAGAATTTGCCTAATTCTCTCCCTGCTCAAATTAAATGTCCTGCCGATCTCTTCCAGGGTATGATCCTGCTCATCACCGATGCCGAAGCGCAGCTTCACAATGTCCCGCTCCCGGTCGGTCAAATCAGACATAACCATATCATTGACGGCATTCGCCAGTTGATCCGCGGCCACCCGCGTCGGTATGGAGCGGCTATGCACATCCTCCGCGGCGTCCGCGGCTGCTTCAATCTGGTCTTCAACCAGATATTCCAGCGGCACATAGTCTTTAGAAATCTTGAGCACCCTTTCTAGGTTTTCCAGGGGCGTTCTGGTGGCCTCGGCAATTTCGCTGAGCGTCGGCTCTCGCTTCCATTCCTGATAAAGGCGGTTGGAGACCTTCACAATCTGGTTTATTTTCTCGTTAACATACACCGGCGTGCGTACTGTTTTTGCCTGGCAGTCAATGGCCCGGATCATCGCCTGCTTTATCCACCAGGTGGCATAGGTAACCAGCCGGTGTCCGCGAACATAATCGTAGGTGTCAATGGCCCTCATCAGGCCTATATTTCCTTCCTGAATCAAATCAGCCAGCGCCAACCCCTGATTGAGATATTTCTTTGCGATACTGATCACCAGACGCAGGTTAGCATTAACCATCTGGTTTTTCATATGCTTTATCTCGGAAGCAAGGCGGTCAACTTCCCGCAACGTCCTGAGCATCTCCAGCTCAATCGCTTTTCTCTTCTTAAAAAGAGATCTCCGGTAGGCAAGTGATTCCAGATCCTGAAAAAACAGACCGATACCCGGTTCACCGACCCTTATCTTGGCCAGCATTTTTGAAATTTCGGACTGCAATCGATGTGTCGCGTCCCGGTCTTCCTGGCGGGCTTCCCCCGGTGGGTGCGGCGGGTTCGGCAGACGCTCAATTTTCCTGCGCTCCTTTAACAGTCGTTCTATTTCATCAAAAACCGCGATGAACCGGTGTTTCCGACGCGCCAGGGAAACAATTGCTTCACGCCGGGTAACCGGAAAGAGGGGCAGCAATTTTCTGTGCAATAGACTGCACCATTGCTGTATCAGGCGGCTTAATTCATTTTCACGATGCTTGATCAGACGGGCCAGGTTTTTTTCCTGCTCTTCACTTAAGAGGGGAATCTTACTTATAGATTTAAAATAAAGAACTATTGAAGACGGTGCGGGAAACGGAGGATCATTTAACCCCTCAGCGTCCAATGGGGCAGAAATATCATACAATTCATTTCCTTGCTCATTGGTGTTTACAATCGATGTTTTCCCTTGTGGCGGCATGCATCCGGCTGCATTAGATAACGCGAGAGCGAGTCGGTTAGGCGCCGCCCGGCTTGGTTCACCATTGCCAACGGAAAGGACAAATCCTGCTTCTTGTTTTTTACGCCATTCCCTGCTGCCCATAGCCGCCTCCTTACTGCCGCAATGAACGTTACAAGCAGCCTTATTTATACCCTTCATACGATCCTCCGCATGATCGCCGCACCCCATCAATCCTATTTTAACCGATCGCCATGTTAAGGATATAAACGTATGACGATGATTTATATTTGAGAAATAAAGTCAGCTATGTGATGCCGGTGAGCTATAATAATAACTGTTATTATTTTGTCAATCCAATGGGTATTCATAAAAAAAGAATGCATAATGAGATCCCTTATTGGCAGGGACACCATACAAAAATTACCTTGCATACATTTAGGCTTGTCACGCGTATGCAGATAAGGTAGAAAGAAATTATTTGAATTAATCAGAAACAACGGCACTTATTATCTTTGTGTGCGGACCTGGCGAAAGCTTCTTTCGTGTTCCCTTTCGCCACCGGAAACCGCTTCATCTCCGTATGAATCAGATACTTTTGGGAAGCATGGCCAGCCTGATCGCGGGTTTGGCCACCGGGCTGGGGGCGGCGATGATCTTTATTTTCCGCCGGGTTTCCGATGCATTTCTTGACGCCGCTCTGGGATTTGCCGCGGGGGTGATGCTGGCGGCCACCTCCTTCAGCCTGCTCATGCCCGCACTGCGGCTGGGAGACATCTGGCAAACGGTTGCGGGCATGGCTGCGGGAACGCTCTTTCTCATTTGCGCGGAACGCTTCGTGCCTCATTTGCATGAAGTGGCGGGCGTCAAGGGGCCATATACATCGCTGAGCAGGCTGTGGCTGTTTATTTTCGCCATAACCATACACAACTTCCCCGAAGGAATGGCGGTGGGAGTTGCTTTCGGGGGTGGAGACGCAAAGGCCGGCGCACAGCTCGCTACCGGCATCGGCTTACAAAACATTCCCGAGGGCCTGGCGGTTGCTTTGGCGCTGCTCAGGGAAAAAAGCACCCGGCTCAAGGCATTTACCATTGCCTTATGCACCGGTTTGGTTGAACCGATAGGCGGCTTTTTAAGCATTTCCATTGTTTCGCTGGGAATATTCTTGCTTCCCTACAGCCTTGCTTTCGCCGCCGGTGCCATGCTGTTTGTCATCTGCGAGGAAATAATCCCGGAAACCCATTCCCGCGGCAATGATCGCAAGGCGACCATTGGAATCATTGCGGGATTTATGGTCATGATGATACTCGATACCGCCTTCGGTTGACGCACTGAGTGTGGCGCGCCCAACACTTCTTTGCCGAGTGACTCGGTTCTCCGCTCGATCCGTTACCATTGCCTGGGTTGTGTTCAACAAAATCCGTCCGGCGGTCGTGCCGGACAAAAAAGCGGGGCTGCCCTGACCGACCGGGCAGTCCCGCTTGTAAAGCACCTTATGTCCTGTATCCTCCGCGGCAAAAGCTTTAATTATCCATAACGGCTAGTCATAGAACTCCATCAGCTTGCCGCAGCACAGGGGAATTTGATCACCCTTCTTCAGCATAATATACTTGTTGCAGGTCAGGCACACATACCGTCCTTCGCTCTCCGCGTACTTTTCGGGAATTTTTCCGGCCCGTGACGTATCACCTTCAATGGCAAATCTGGCCATATTGCGCTGCCCGGGAATGTATTCGCCAATGGGAACCAGCCGCCGGCTGAACCGCGCACAGTCAATCATCACCCGCCAGAGCTCTTCAAGCTGCTTTGTTTCAGTCTGGTTCCCGGGGGTAAATTCAACCACGCTTTTATCTATCCGAATCTCCATCCCGCATCTCCTTCTCTTTCTTCAGGGCATATCAGATCATGCGCTTTCCAGCTCACGCCGCATGGCCATATCATACAGCACCCGCTCCCGGGCTTTATCGATCCCCAGCGCCTTGCGCTTTTTATCTATGTGGGCAATCATTTTTTTCGCCATCTCCATGGGATCAGCCGCAAAATCCCACATCCCCCCCCCATTCCTCTTCCAAACCCTTGAAAAGGTAGTCGGTATAAATCTTACTGCCCATGGGGAAGGTTGTCCCAAACACGGTGTACACCCCCGAGGCCACAAAATAGTGGCCGATGGATATCGCCTTTTCACTCATCCATTCCGGCGCCGCCCCGGCGGCAGGAAGCTCGGAAATGTCATCACCCAACCCACCTTCTTTCACAACCGCCGTCGCCGCCATCAAAATCCGGCTGTTGTCGACGCACGATCCCAGGTGCAATACCGGCGGGAGCCCCACCGCTTCGCACACCTCCGCCAGTCCCGATCCGCAGTATTTCGCCGCCGCCTCGGGTACCATCAGACCCGCCTTACCGCAGGCCATGGCGCTGCAGCCGGTCGTCAGGACGATAACATCGTTCCGCAGAAGCTCCTTGACCAGCGCCAGGTGATCGCCGTCATGCACCGTCCTCGCATTATTGCATCCCACCACCCCTGCGATGCCGCGGATTCTGCCCCCGATGATGTTGTCGTTGAGCGGCCGGTAGGATGACCGGAAGGCGCCCCCCAAAAGGTAGTTGATGGTCTCGTGGGAAAAGCCCACCACCATGTCGTTGACATCGCTGGGGATAAACGCTTCCCCCTTGCGCCGGGGAAAATTCTCAATGGCTGCCGCCACAATTTTTTTTGCCGTATTTATGGGATCATGCTCGTCAAACTGTATGTGGCGCGCCCCCTCGATCTTCGCCTTGGGCGAGGTGGTAATAAGCTCGGTGTGGAAACACCGCGCAACACCGTGCATCGACTGCATTTCACATTGCACATCCACCACCATCGCATCCAGCACCCCGGTCACAATGGCCAGCTCCTGCTGCAGAAAATTGCCCGCGATGGGTATTCCATGCCGCATGAGTATCTCGTTCGCCGTGCAGCACATCCCCGCAAGGTTGATCCCCTTTGCCCCCTTATCCTTGGCCAACCGCACCATCTCCGGATCCTGCGTGGCAACGACGATCATCTCCGACAGCAGCGGCTCATGGCCGTGCACGATTATATTGACCTCATCCTCTTTTAACACTCCGAGATTGATGGACCCCTTGATGGGCACCGGCGTCCCGAAAAGGATGTCCTGCAGCTCGGTGGCGATCATTGACCCCCCCCAGCCGTCGCTCAAGGCGGCTC
>CAYWLT010000028.1:0-16343 GCA_964459295.1 uncultured Thermodesulfobacteriota bacterium | reverse complement strand
CTTTTTGTCGCTGTATCCGAGCCGGTGCACGCCTATATCGGCCCGGGGGCGGGATTTGCCGTAGCCGGTGCATTCCTGGCAATGTTTACGGCAATTGTCTCGGCCCTGTTTCTCCTGCTGACCTGGCCGATCCGATACCTGGTAAGGGCCGTCCGCTTCAGGAAAGGTTTTGCCCGCAGCCGGGTTGAAAAAGTGATTGTGCTGGGGCTTGACGGCCTGGATTACCGGCTGACCGAAAAATGGATGGCCGAGGGAAGGCTTCCAAATTTTGCCCGGCTGCGCGACCAGGGCTGTTTCAAGCCGCTTATCTCCACCGTGCCGCCCATCTCTCCGGTGGCCTGGTCCACGTTTCAGACCGGTACCAACCCGGGGAAACACAACATCTTCGATTTTCTCACCCGGGACCGGAGAACCTACGCGGTAAAACTGAGTTCCACCTCCATAAGCGAGCCCTCGCGTTCGCTCGCCGTCGGAAAATACCGCATCCCTTTGCGGTCAGCGGATATACGCCTGCTGCGCCGGGGGCTGCCCTTCTGGAAAATTCTCGGCGATCAGGGAATCTTCAGCAGCGTCATTCGCGTGCCCATCACCTTTCCCGCCGAGAAGTTTTATGGGGTTCAGCTTTCGGCCATGTGCGTGCCCGATCTGCGGGGCACCCAGGGCATGTTTTCCTATTACACCACCGCGCCCGGAGGCAACGGCCGCAGCACCGCCGGAGAGAATTTTCAGGTGCAGCGGAACGGCGACACCGTTACCGGAGAGCTGGTTGGACCGAAAAACCCCATGCTCAAATCCGGCAGGCCGCTTACCTGTCCCTTTGCGGTTGCGCTAAACGGTTCGGAATATGCCGCGCTCAAGATCTGCGGACAAACCCGGAGGCTTAAAAAAGGTGAATATTCCGACTGGGTACGGGTTGTTTTCAAAGCCTCGCTGGGAGTTCGGATTGTGGGAATCTGCAAATTCCTGTTAAAGAGCGCGGAGCCGGAATTCACACTGTATGTTACCCCGGTAAATATCGACCCTGAGAAACCGGCCATGCCCATCAGTCATCCGCCGGTTTATTCCACCTATCTCTCCAAGCGGCAGGGGCCATATGCCACGCTCGGGCTTGCCGAGGATACCTGGGCGCTCAACCAGAAGCTGATAAGCGATGATGACTTTCTCAACCAGTGCCGGCAGCATGACGCGGAACGGGAAAAGATGTTTTTTGATTCCCTGGACCATGTGCGGCGGGGCCTGTGCGTCTGTGTCTTCGACGGGACCGACCGGGTTCAGCATACCTTCTGGCGTCAGATGGATAAGGAGCATCCCGCCAACCGGGGGAACGGCATGGCATCGGATCCGTCGGCCATTGAGGAAATATACAAACGCGCCGATGAGCTGCTCGGGAAGATCCTTGATCGGCGCGGCGATAAAGATACCCTGCTCATGGTCATTTCCGATCACGGATTCAGCTCCTTCCGGTACGGCGTGGATGTAAACCGCTGGCTTGAGGAAAACGGCTACCTGACGCTGAAGGAAGGCGGCGGCGGGCAGGAAAATCTCGCCGCGGTTGACTGGACTCAAACCCGGGCCTTTGCCGTCGGGCTGGCGGGCCTGTATCTGAACCTGAAAGGGCGTGAAGCTCAAGGTATTGTTGACCCCAAAACCGAGGCGCCGCGGCTGCGCGATGAGATAGCGCACAAACTGCGCGGCCTCCGGGATCCGGTCAGGAACCGGCCGGCGGTCAAGGAGGTCTATAATGCCTGGACCGTATACCGCGGCCCTTACCGGGAGGACGCGCCGGATTTGATCGTGGGCTATCATGCCGGCTACCGGGCGTCATGGGAAACGGCGGTGGGAAAGGTGACCGGCGCCATCTTCCATGACAATCTCAAGGCCTGGAGCGGCGACCACTGCATCGACCGGTCGCTTGTCCCCGGGGTGTTTTTCTGTAACCGCCCGATAGCGGACGAGCACCCGGAGCTTATGGATATCGGGCCCACGGTGCTCGACCTTTTCGGCGTGAAGGTGCCCGCCCACATGGATGGCCGGCCCCTTACCATGGTCATGAACGGTAAGGAAGCTCCGGCGGTTCCGTAGAGCGCGGGAACACGGAGCGGAGAGCAGATGAAAAAGATCAGCCGAAGGGATTTTATCAAGCAATCGGCCTGTGCCGCTGCCGTATTGGCGGCGGGCATGGGTGTTAAGCCCGCATCCGCCGCGCGAAAGCGGAGGGCGGCACCCGCGGGCAAAAGAGTGATGGTGATCGGTTTTGACGGTATGGATCCCGCACTGGCTGAAAAACTGATGAATGCCGGCAGGCTGCCCAACCTGCAAAAGCTGCGAAGCCGGGCAGGCTATCGGGTGCTCGGTACCAGCATTCCGCCCCAGAGTCCGGTGGCATGGGCCAACTTCATCAACGGCGCCGGGCCCGGTTCCCACGGGATTTTTGACTTCATCCACCGCGATCCTGAACGCCAGGCCTATCCATTTTTCGCCGCCGCGGAAACGGTTCCCGGCCAGGGCTATCTTGAATGGGGCGAGCATAAACTGCCGCTGGACTTCTGGCCCTTCAACCATGAGCCGGCCAGGACGGTTCTGAAGCGCCAGGGAACCCCCTTCTGGGATTATCTCGACCGGGCGGGCATTCCCTCCACTTTTTACGATCTGCCTTCAAACTATCCCCCCAGCCCTTCACCCCACGGCAACCATCGCTGCCTCTCCGGCATGGGGACGCCCGACCTGCAGGGAAGTTACGGGACCTACCAGCACTTTGCCGAGAATGGGCCGGCGCAGACCGAATCCGAAGGCGGCGGCAAGCGGTCGAGAATCTATTTTGAAGGAGATACCTCGCGTCCCCTCCTCCTGCTCGGTCCCCAAAACACCCTGCTCAAGAATCCGCGGGATGCGACCATCACGTTTGTGGTTCACCGTGATCGGGAGGCAGGGGCCGCGGTCATTGAGATGCAAAATCATACGGTGGTGCTTAAAGCGGGGGAGTGGAGCTCCTGGATAACCCTCGATTTCGGGCTTTCCACACCGGCGATGCTGCCGGATAAGCACCTGAGCGGTATTTGCCGCTTTTACCTGCAGGAGGTTGCCCCCTGTTTCAGGCTGTATGTGAGCCCCATCAATATTAATCCCGCCCAACCGGCAATGCGGATTACCGAACCCCCGGAGTTTGCGCAAGAATTATTTCGCAGTCTGGGTCTGTTCTCTACTACCGGGTTTCAGGAGGACCACAAGGCCCTGTCAAACAGGATTTTCAGCGATGCTGAATTTGCCCGGCAGGCCGACTACGTGCTGCAGGAGCGGATGAACCTGCTCGACTACGCGCTTCAGAACTATGATGACGGCCTGCTTTTCTTTTACTTTTCCAGCACCGACCTGCAGTCGCACATGTTCTGGTGGGACTGCGACGCACCGCACCCGGTCCGTTCCCGGGAAGCGGCGAAGTACTATTTTGGCTGTCTTCAGAATCTGTATGTCCGGATGGACGGGGTGGTGGGGGATCTGCTGAAGCGCTATGGGGACGCGGCCCACATCATGATAATGAGCGATCACGGGTTTTCCAATTTTGCGCGGCAGTTCAACCTGAACACCTGGCTGCGCGACAACGGCTATCTCGGCTCCCCCGACAGCGCCTCGATCATGGAGCGGGGCTTCGATTGGTCCAAGAGCCGGGCATTCGGCCTGGGCATCAACAGCCTCTATCTCAATCTCCGGGGGCGGGAGCGTTACGGTGTTGTTGAACCCGGCCGGGAGCGGGAAGGTCTTCTCGACGAGCTGGCGGCACGGCTTGTGGCGGTGCGCGACCGCGATGGGCGGCAGGTTATCCGGGCGGTCCACCGGGCGGATAAGGTATATGGAGGTTCGGCCATGCGCTACGCGCCGGATTTGATTATCGGCTACAGCCGCGACTTCCGCGCTTCGTGGAAAACGGTTCTCGGTGATATGAGCGATGAAGTGATGCTCGATAATCCGTCGGCCTGGGGCGCCGACCACTGCATGGATGCCTCTG
This sequence comes from uncultured Thermodesulfobacteriota bacterium, assembly GCA_964459295.1. GTDB lineage: Bacteria > Desulfobacterota > WTBG01 > WTBG01 > WTBG01 > CAZWCD01. The sequence goes on along the minus strand of CAYWLT010000028.1, from coordinate 12,340 downwards.
AGGTTCCCGGGGTTTTATTCAGCAACCGGCCCATCGCGGCGCCGCAGCCCTCGCTTGTGGATCTGGCTCCCTCGATCCTGGCCGGGTTCGGCCTGGACATACCGCCGGACATGACCGGCAGAAATATTTTCTAGCAGGCTTTTTAAACAACCTGACAGTGGTGATCAATGGCCAAGCTCAAGATTGATTCGCAGCTCTATGACCGCGCGAAAAAGGCGGCGGAGAAGGCGGGATACTCCGGCACCGATGAATTTATAACTCACATCATTGAGAAAGAGGTGGCGCGTCTGGAGGCGCCCCCCGAGGCTGATGACGCCGTCGCCGACCAGCTTCGCGGGCTGGGATACATTGAATGACCGCCCTCCTGATCCGGATGCTTGCCGGGGTTAATACGCTTGCCAACGCCGCGGGAAACCTGCTGCAGTCCCCGGTTGCCGCATGCCCGGGATGGCTTTCCCTTACGGTCATGTCGGCAGGGGCGGGGGTGCTTGCGCTGCTTGTGTTCAAGCACACCTCCAACCAGAAGGCGATCGGCCGCGTCAGGGATGAGATCAGGGCCAACCTGCTTGCGGTCAAGCTCTATCCGGACAGCTTTTCCGTTGCCATGAGATCCCAGGCCAGGGTTGTCGCCGGCGCTTTCAGGCTTCTTGTTTACTCCGTGGTGCCGATGCTGGTTCTCATCGGGCCGGTGTGCCTGCTGCTCGCCCAGATGGGAACCTGGTATCAGGCCCGCCCCCTGAGGCCGGAAGACGGGCAGGTTACGGTGAAATGCATAATGAGTGACCGCCTCGACAGCCTGCCGCAGGTAACCCTAGATTCCCTTCCCGCCGCTCCCCTGCTGGCCGGGCCGGTTCGGGTTACCGGCAAAAGAGAAATTTATTTCAAGCTGCAGCCGCTGGAGAACGGGAACCATTCGCTGGTTTTTCGTGTCGGGGACGGTCGCTATGAAAAGCGGATGACCATAGGGAAGGGATTCATGCGGGTGAGCCCCCTGCGGCCGGGCGCGAGCTTGGGGGATGTTCTGATGTATCCCCTGGAGAAGCCGTTCACATCCGGGGATCCGATCCAGTCCATCCGCATTGCTTACCCCACACGGGAGTCAAAGATTTACGGCACCGACTGGTGGGTTGGCTATTTTTTCCTTGCTTCCATGGCATTCGCCGTGCTGTGCAAGCCTTTTCTGAAAGTGAGGATATAGGTTTATGAAGCAGTTGCCGTTTATTACCATTGTGTCGGGCCTGCCGCGTTCGGGGACGTCGATGATGATGCAGGTGATGGAGGCGGGCGGCATCCCCGCGCTCACCGATAATGTGCGCCCAAAGGATGAAGACAATCCCCAGGGGTATTATGAGTATGAGCCGGTAAAGAAGACCCGGGTGGATCCATCCTGGGTCCCGGGGGCCCGGGGGAAGGTGGTCAAGATGGTCTACCGCCTGCTGTATGATATGCCCGCCGACCAGGAGTACCGGGTCATCTTCATGCGCCGGAACATAGACGAGGTTTTGGCCTCGCAGAAAAAAATGCTCCAGCGCTCAGGCAGACAGGGGGCGGCGGTCGGTGATGAAAAATTGAAAGAGCTGTTCATGGTGGAGCTGGATAGATTTGACCGCTGGATCGCGGCACAACCCAATTTCTCGATCATCGAGGTGGATTACAGCGACATGATTGCATCCACCGGAGCGCAGTGCGAACGCATTAATGAATTTCTCGGAGGGGTACTCGACTGCAACCGCGCGGCGGCGGCGGTGGACCCGACCCTCTATCGCAACCGAAGCTGATATTCCCGCATGCCTTTCAGGTGAAATCTACCGGTAAGAAACAGGTCCCGGCAGTGAGCCGGGCCCTTTTTTTAAGCGGGTGTCGAAAATGCAACCGTCAGGGTTCCAGTTGAAATACCAGGATGTAGCGCTGCGGGATGAACTGGGCCCGGTCGACCAGGCGAAAGCCGTATTGCTTGAGCTGGCTGATGATCAGCTCCGGGGCGATGCGGGGGCCATAGTAAGGATTTTCCGCATCCGTCAGCACGGCGTTGTCGGCGATCACCAGGCGCGCCCCTTTGCGCAGGGCGCGCTTGAGGCTTTCAATGAAGGCGTCCTTCACATATTCAAGTGAACCCAGGTAGAGGGCGTGATACATGGAGCAGATGTAAACCAGATCCACGCTGTCGGGAGGCAGTCCGGTATCATTGTCGCGCACCAGGATAGTCCGGACGGTGTGGATGCCGTTTTTTTTCGCAACCTCCTTCACATAGTCGATCATGACCTGTGCCGTGTCGGTGGCATAAACGATGCCGTCGGGGCCGGTCCGTTCCGCGAACTTGAAGGTGTAATAGCCCGGGCCGCAGCCGAGATCCGCAACGCGGGCGCCGGGCATGATCTTGAGGAAATCGATCACCCTGCCGCTCTGCTCCCAGTTTTCCCGATAAGGACTGTTGAAGGCGATGAATTCACCCCATTCGTTCAGCCGGTCCTGGGTCACCGGCGCGGATTCGGGAAGTTCCAGGTCGCGCAGCGAGAGTTTTTTTGCGCCGGGACCGGCGCGCGCAACATCGTCGTCGTCGAGCACGGCGTCGAAGTAATATTTGTAGCGCAGATATGTCTTGAGCATGATGAAATCGTCGGGTGCCAGCCGCTCGAGGTAGCTGCGCACGAAGCGGTCGGCAAGCAGGCGCCGCTTCTGTCCGGTTGAGGCGCGCAGATACTCGCAGAACCATTGCCAGGCCAGGTATTCATCGCCGAACCGCTCCCGGGGGATCAGCTTCCGGTAGGCGTCCAGGGCGGCGCCGATCGACTGCGGATCCTTTTTTTCCAGCGCGGCGTGCATCAGCCGCGCCGCCCGCCGGCCGGCCAGGGTAAAACCCGGCGAGGTGGCGAGCGGCGAGGAGCGGACCAGGGAAGATTTCGATGCCAGAGGGACGCAGTCGTCCCCGGGCAGCCGCGCCGGCGGAGCGGGCGGCGGCTCCTCCGGCAACATCTTGAACACCATGGTGTAGCGCTTGGGAATGAACTGGTAGCGGTTGACCAGGTACAGGCCGTAATGCCGGAGGTGGCTGATGATCAGCTCTCCGGCGAGATGGGGGCCGTGATAGGGAAGGTTTTTGTCTTCCACCAGGCCGTTGTCCACCACCACCAGCCTGCCGTCCGGCTTGAGATTGCGCTTGATGCCGTTGATGAAGGTTTCGCGTTCTTCGTCGGTGTCCATTGCATATATATTGTGATACAGCGAGCAGAGAAAGGCCATGTCCGCCTTCCGGGAAAGCTCAAGCCCCGCGGTCACCGGCACCACGGTTTCCACGTTCTTTACCCCCAGGCGCTTCACCAGCTGCGATACGTAATCGATGTGCTGCCGGTTGGTGTCAACCGCGTAAACCCGGCCGCGTTCCCCGACCATTGCCGCGAACTTGAAGGTATAGTAGCCGGGTCCGCTGCCGATGTCGGCCACCACATCGCCCTTTTGCAGGCCCAGGACATCAAGAATCCGGCTGGTTTTTTCCCAGCGCTCGCGCCGGGGATTGTTAAAGAGGATGAAGTCTTCCAGAAAGCGGAACTTCGGCTCCGACTTGGGCGTCGCCCGGTTCTTCCACTCCTCCAGGTGATACTTCTTCTTCAGGTAATCCTTGAGCGGCTCGAAGTCATCCCGGGCGAGATGATCATACCAGGCCGCCGTCAGCGGGTCGGCGAGCATGGTTTTTCGCTCCGCGCCGGAGGCGGCCATAAACTCGCCGACCCATTCCAGCGCGGTGTATTCCCCGCCGAAATTCTCCGAGGGTATGATCTGCCGGTAGATCTCGATTGCCTCGCGGGCGGGCTGCGCATCCTTCCGGGTGAGGCAGTCAAAGAGCAGGGACGCCGCCCGGGTGCCGCCGTCGGTGATGTCAAAGGAATCGAGGCTGCCCAGGTGGATGAGGGATGCCTTGGAGGTGACGCGGAGGTAGGGCGGCGGTTCCGCCGGAATGCCCGGCTGTATGGCGGGGGAAGAGGGGGCTGTCAGAACCGCACCGAGCAGGATGGCACTACCAAGAAGATATTTCATTTTTATTCCCGGGACATATTACTGGCCGGCTGTTGAAAAATACTGCTCAGTAGCAGGTGGCTCAAGGGGGAGGGGCCTTATCGCCACAACACATTTATTCGGAACCGGTAGAACGGCAGTGACTTTCTAACTTTGTCTGGACAGACCCGCATGGCAACAGCCGGTATCGAAGTCTCATGAAGCTGCCTGTCTTCCGTTTAAGTCGTAAGGGTACCTCTAGAAATTCACCATACAACCTCTTTCGGTCATTCCCGCGAAAGCGGGAATCCATAAAAATCAAACACATGGATTCCCTGATCAAGTCGGGGAATGACAAGAAAATGAATAATTAGAGGTTCCCGTAAGGCGCCGGGTGGTAACGTAAGCCGCCAGACAAGTTGTTGTGGCGTCAACAGCCTCTCCCCCCTGAGCCACAAAGCTAATGGGTTTTTTCAACAGCCTGCTCGGGAGATGACTGCCGGTACGGGTTCAGCGGGCCGGCCGCATAGTTTTCCGGGGGAAACGGCATATAGTCCTTCTGATGAAACTGCTGCACCACCTCGTCGGCGAAAAACGCCCCCAGCGGGGTCAGCTCGACGCGGGAGTCGGTTTCGTTCACCAGCCCGAACTCCTTAAGCGCTGCAAAGGTGCGGGGAAACGCACCGGCCAGGGGGACCCCGGTCACCTCTTCATAATGCTTTTTCCTGATGAAGTAATTTTTAAGCGGCAGAATGATGGCCCAGCGCGCCTGCTCTTCATTGCTTCTGACCAGGCCGCGGTTGAGCGGCAGCCGGCCCGCGTCAATCGCCCGGTAGTATTCGTCAAAGTACTGCAGGTTCAGGCCGAAGCGGTCGCGCATGCTGCTGAACGCGGTCAGCCCGAATCCCAGCTGGTCGAGCAGGGCGCAGCACTGATTGAAGGCGTAGAGCGAAATGTCCGACCGCTTCCGGGTGAAGACGCGCCGCAGGTTTTCATGGTAGCCGCTGCGGGCGAGCAGCTCGATGGCCGCCTGCTTCATCAGGAACGTCTCTTCCACCGGTATCATTTCATCGGGATGGATCGCCCGCACCTTTTGAATGACCCCATGCTGGTCGCCGTAGGGGATGACCTTGAGCCGGTAAAACTGGATTTCATCTACGCCGGTGCGGAGCGCCTGCGCCACCACCTCGACCCAGTTCTCCGGGGTCTGGCCGGGATAGCCGAAGATGAATTCGATGTTAACCTTGTATCCCAACTCCTGCGAGTTCCGGATTGACTCGAGGGCGGCCGCGGCGTCGTGGGAGCGGTTCATCCGTTTTAGGATGGGGTCATTGAAGGACTGCACCCCGATGGTCAGGCGGTTGACGCCGAACGACCGCATGATGCGCAGCCGCTCCATGCCTTCGGGACCCACCAGGGTCGAGGGATCGACGTCATAATTGAACTGACGGCATCCTCCCATATCCAGCCGCGAGGTGAAAAAGGCGAGGAAGCGCTCCAGTTGCGCCGGGGTGAGGTCGGTGGGGGTTCCTCCGCCGATCAGAATGGAGCGCGCTTTAAGGGAGCTGATCCCCAGCCGGCGCATGTAGATATCCATTTCCTTTTCCAGCGCGGCGAGGTAGCGGTCCTTTTCCGCGTCGGCCGCGCCGTAGAGGGAGGGATAGTGGCAGAACACGCAGCGGCGGATGCAAAAGGGTATGTGCACATACAGATCAAACATCCCGTCGGGCGGCAGGGTGTAAGTCTCAAACATCGCCTCTTCGGTGATCGGCGGGTACATGGTGATCGGCGGATAGTGCACCGAGGGGAAGAAATCGCCGTCTATCGGAACCAGTCCCGCGCTCTTGAGCCGCCGGTAATCCTCCAGCCTCGGCCGCGCCGCGTCCAGCAGCTCGCGCATGCCGCCGTTATCCATGCAGGGCCTCCATTGACACGCGCATACCCGCCCGGCGAACAACCTCCCGCAGGTGCGCTTCATTCGGTACAACCCGTTTGAGCGAATAGATGGGGAACAGGGGCTTGAGCGCCGGGGGTGTCCCATCATGGACGGTAACCGTGTTCGCCCCGGCCATTAATCCTCGATACTGCCCGTCCTCCCCGGCTTTTTCCAGGGAGCTGGTGGTGGGCATCAGCACCCGCGGGTTCATAATCCTCGTCAGGGCCATGGCGGCAAGGGTGAGGTTCAGGCTGCCCGCCGGTTCAGCCCGGTACGGTGAGTCCTCCGAGGGGATGAATGCGGTGCAGCTGATCATCGATACGGGATACTGCTTCGCCAGCAGCAGGTCCGCTGCGATGTCGTCCAGCGACTGGCCGGGCAGGCCGACGATGTTCCCGGTGCCCACGGCAAAACCGGCGGATAACAGGTGCTCGACGCATGCCAGCCGCTGCCCCAGTGAATCGTGGGGTTTCAATCGCCGGTAGAGTGCGGGATTGGAGGTTTCGAATTTAAGAATGTAGCGCTCCGCCCCCGCCTGCCGCAGCCGGCGATACTGGTGGGGATGCAAATTCCCCAGGCAGAGCGTGATGCGCAGATCGCTGAAGCGGGCCTTCACCGCTTCGATGCAGCGGCAGACGTAGTCGACGAACGATTGAGCGGGATTTTCCCCCGACTGCAGGAGCAGGACCCGTCTGCTCCGCCGGTAGATGGCGGCAGTGATTTCCTCAAAGGCGGCGGGCTCAATCCGGTAGCGCTCCCGCGGCAAACTGCTGGCCATGTTGCAATAGCGGCAGTCGCGCACGCAGGTGTTGGATAGTTCGATCACGCTGCGCACTTCCACTTTTTTTTCAGGGAAATGGAGGTCCCGCGCCTGCCGTGCCAGGTCAAAGAGCAGCGGTTGCGCCGCATGATCGAAGGAAAGGGCCTCCCGCAGCAGTTCCGGCCGGAAATCGCCCGCCGCGAGCGCCGCGATAACGTCAGCAGCTGCCGTCGGTCGAGCGTTTTCAAGACACATGATCATCCCCTCCTGTAGCAGGTTGTTGAAAAAGCGTTTTCCTCGGGCCGCTCAAAATCCCGCTCAATAGTACGTGGCTCAAGGGGAGGGGCTTTTTAGCCACAACACAATTATTCGGATCCTGTAGAACGGCAGCGACTCTCTCACTTGGTCGGACAGACCCGCATGGCAACAGCCCACATCGAAGCCTCTGCAAAGCTTCCTGCTTTCCGTTCAAGTCGAAGGCACCGGGTCGTGCCCTAAGCGTAGAGACACATTGTTGTGGCGTCAAAAGCCCCTCCCCTTTGAGCCACAAATCCGATGGGTGTTTTTCAACACCCGGCGAGATCGCGCCTTCACCCCCTGCAGAGCAGTATCACCCCGAACACGGTGATCAGCGTCCCGGCTATCTCCATCAGGGTTACCCGTTCTTTCAAAAACACCACCGCCAGGGGAATGACAAACAGCGGCTCGGCGGCGCCGAGCGCGTTGGCGATGGCAATCTCCACGTGCTTGATCGCCACCAGCGAGAGCCAGAAGCCGCCGAAGGTGACCACGCACACGGAAAGCACAAACACGCCGATCATCTTCGTGTCGCTGAAGGGATTGAGCCACTCCCGCACCCGGCCGGTGAGCATGCCGAAGAGGAGCATGCCCAGGGTTCCCGCCGCCATGCGGATGAAGGTGGCGGACATGGTTGAAACCGAGGCCAGCGCCGGCTTTGCGATAATCAGCGACAGCGACATGGCCAGCATGGAAAAAAAACCCAGCATGACCCCCCGCAGCCGGGTCGGCTGCCGTGACTGATCACGCGAGATTTGCGTTATAAGCACCATGGCGATGCCGGCAAGCACCAGCGCGATGCCGGTCCATTCGCCGGGGCCGGGCATTTCCCCCAGGAACAGGACGGCCATGAGCGCAGTGAGGATCTGTCCGGCCATGAAAAATACGATCAGCCCGATGGGGCCCAGGTCCTGGAGCGCGGCAAAGAAAAGGGTGTCGCCGACCGCAATTCCGAGAATGCCGCTCAGCAGCAGGAGGCCGAGCGCTCCGCCGGGGAGGTCTCCGTAACCGATGGTGAACAGCACCGCGCCCAGCAGCAGCGAGCTCACCGCCCCCTTGCTCAGGGTCATGCCGAAGGGGGTGACCGTTTCACCGATGCGCTTGAAGAGAATGGAGCCTATGGCCCAGGATGCCGCGGAAGCGAGCGCGGCGCCCATGCCCAGAAGCTTTAAGTCCGTCACATATCACTCCTGCGGATCACTCGTACCGCAGCGCGTCGATCGGGTTGAGTCGCGCCGCCTTCCGCGCCGGGAAGAAGCCGAAGACGATCCCGATGGCCGCGGAAACCGCGACCGAGAGCAGGATCATCTGCATTCTGACCAGGGCGCTGAAGGCGGTGAACTGGTTGATGCCGAGCGCGGCCAGCAGCGCCAGCAGCACCCCGCACAGGCCGCCGATCACGCTCAGCACCACCGCCTCGGTGAGAAACTGCACCATGATGTCGCTGCGCTGCGCCCCCACCGACATGCGAATACCGATTTCGTGAGTCCTTTCGGTGACCGACACCAGCATGATGTTCATGATGCCGATGCCCCCGACGACCAGGGCGATGCCGGCGATGGCCGCCAGAAAGCTGGTCATCAGTTTTGACGATTTGGTGACCACCTCGATGATTTCCGTCTGGTTCTGGATGGTGAAATCGTCATCCCCGCTTTCCAGGCGATGGGCCTTGCGGAGAGCGGCGCGCATCTCCTCCTCCGCCTCCTCCAGCGCATCCGCCGAGACGGCGCTGGCGGTGATCAGGTCAATAAAGCGCCCGCCCTTGAGGCGGTAGAGCACGGTAGTGGCCGGGGCGATGACCAGGTCGTCCTGATTAAGGCCCCTCCCGCCCTGCCCCTTTTCTTCGAGCACGCCGATGACGGTAAAGGGTATGTTTCTGATGCGGATTTTCTGCCCCACCGGATTCCCGCCGGCGAACAGTTCGTCGGCCACGCTCTTGCCGAGGAGCGTCACCTTCCTGCTCGCGCTCACATCCTTTTCGGTGAAGAGGCTGCCCTGCGCCGCCTTCCAGTTTTTTATGGCAAAATAATCGGTGCTCACCCCGCAGATTTCGGTTGCCCAGTTGGCGTTGCCGGCAATGACCTGGCCGCCGGACATCACCAGCGGCGATATGGCCTGGAGCAGCGTCGCCGACTGCCGGATCTGCTCGACGTCATCCAGGGTAAAGCGATTGAGGCTGCCCGTACCGCGCTGCACGCCGCCCGCCCGGCTCGAACCGGGCGATGCAATCAGCACGTTGGTGCCCAGCAGGTTGATCTCCTGCCGGATCAGCGCCTGGGTTCCCTCCCCGACCGCCGACATGACAATCACCCCGCTGACCCCGATGATGATGCCCAGCGAGGTGAGCATGCTGCGCAGCTTGTTCTTGAGAATGCTCTTGAGTGCGATCCGGAACAGATTGTTGACTATGACCGGCAAACCCATCTGCTGCACCACGGTTTTTCAAAAGCCTGCTACAGGCCGGGCGGCGGCGGACCGGGCGGCGGTCCTGCCTGATCGCCCATCAATAGGCGATTCACATTTTTTATGCTCTTGCCGTCCTTTTCCGTGCCGCTTACCCCGCAGAGCACCTGCATGCCCTCGGTGAGCGCGCTGGCGTCCGCCAGTTCGGTAAAAGAGCCGTCGGCAATGCCGGTCTTCACCTTCTCCACGGCCAGGTCGCCGTTCCGGTCAACAAACCACAGCCGGCCATGATCGTCCCCGGAAGCCTGGTCGCCCGCTTTGCCGGCAGGTTCCCCCGGGGGCCGGAACTGAAGCGCGGCGGTGGACACGAGCAGGACATTTTTCTTCTCCGCGATGATAAAGTCCACTTCGGCAGTCATGCCCGGAAGCAGCTTGTGCTCCTGATTGGCGGCATCAACCACCACCGTATAGTTGACCACATTGGATATCAGTTTCGGCTGCAGACGAATCTTCTTCACCACCCCTTCAAAGACCGTGCCGTTATATGCCTGCACCTCAAACTGAGCCTTCTGTCCCTCCCTGATGTCACCGATGTCGCTTTCATCGACGTTAACCAAAATTTCCAGGTGGGATAAGTCGGCGGCAATTTCAAACAGCGTGGGGGTTTCGAAGTTGGCGGCGACCGTCTGCCCTTCCTCCACGTTTTTGGCGATGACCATACCGTCAATGGGTGATCGGATCACCGCATACTCAAGGTTGCGCCGGGCCTTCTGCAGGTTTGCCCGGGCCGACTGCAGCTCGGCCTGCCGGGTTTTTAGTTTGACCCGGGTGGTGATGAACTGGAAGTCGGAGATGACCCCCTGTTTGAAAATGGGGAGATTGCGATCGTACTCCGCCTGGGCCTCTTCCAGCGCGGCCTCTTTGTTGAGCAGGTTGGCCTCGGCGTTATCCACCTCCGCTTTGAAAAGAGAAGTGTCCAGCTCCGCCAGAATCTGGTTCTTGGCGACCTGATCGTTATAATCCACGTAAATTCTGGCAATGGTGCCCGATACCTGCGTCCCCACGTCCACCCTGGTCACCGGGTCAAGCGGACCGCTGCAGGCAATGGTTTTCCTGATATCGCCCCTTTTAACGGCGGCCAATTGATAAGGGGCACTGGCGCGCGGCGCGAAAATCCCCCCGACGAAGCGAACCAGCGCGGCCAGCACCGCTATGCCGATCAGCAACAGCAGCCATCGCAGCTTTACCCGCCTTTTGACCGGCAAGGAATGTTCGATGTTTTCTTGCGATGCCATTGTTTCACCATCTCATCTGCGTGCGTGCCGGGGCATCATACAGACAATTTATATAAAATCGATGTATAAAACACAATATTAAAATTGACAATGGTCTGGAAGATATATTAAATAAATGTCAACAAGGCTTTCCAACGCGCGCGCAGAGCATCCGGCAATGAAACAGGTCATTGGAACCCCCCGCTGCGACTCTCCCGTTACGATAACCCATTTAGGGTATGATCCCTCCTGCCTTCCGCAGGCGGTTTGCCACCAGGCTCCGGGGACGGCCCCCGACATCATCTTTATCATCGGGTTTTCCGGCGTGGGGAAAACCACCCAGGGCGGGATACTCGCTCACCTGCTCGGTCGAAGCTTCATTGACCTGGATCAGGCGGTTACCAGAAGCGCCGGGAAGACCATACGGCAGATGTTCGAGGAAGAAGGAGAAGACCGGTTTCGCGCGATGGAGTCTCGTCTGCTGCGTGAACTGGCGACCACCGAACGCAAGGCGGTGATCGCCTGCGGCGGAGGGACGGTCTGTGAGCGGACAAACCGCCGTGTCCTCAAGGAGAACGGATTCAGCATCCTGCTGGTCGCCGATGCCCGGACCGTCTATGAACGCACCCGTTCATCCGACCGGCCGTTGCTGGACTGCGGGAATCCGCTGCAAAAGATTCGGGAACTTATGCGCGAACGCCGCCCCCTCTACCTTGAGTGCGCCGACTGGATGGTCACAACCAGCCGCGCGCTTCCTGATGAGCTCGGGAAAAGGATGTATGAGCGCTGTCAGACCTGGCAGCGCCCGGCCGATATGCTTCAGCCGGGTTGTAATCAGGCTGTCCTCCTTACCTGCAATCACCGCTCTGTCCCGCACAATGCCAGAATGCTTGTAAAAACCGCCAGCGATCATTGCCCCGATTCATTTCGTGAATAGCACCGTCACGTCTTTCCCCCCCGGCGGTTGAAAAACACCCGTCTGATGTGTGGCTCAAAGCGGGCGGCGCCGGTATTATTTGATATTTACAAACGCGGGTGCTTGTAATATAAAAATCCTGTTCAAGCAAAACAGAGTAACCGGAAGGAGGTGCCGATGGACGCGGGAGAACATGCGGTTTCCTATTTTGAGCAGGGGAATAACTGAGCGGTTTCCGTGTTTCGCTCGTTGAGCGAAATGGTTGAGGGCGGTGAGTCGATAGATTACCACCTGGCCGCGGGGTTTGGCGGCGGCCTGGGCGGAAGCGGCTACGTGTGCGGCGCTGTCGCGGCCGCCACCATGGTTATCAGCCTGGAGGGCAGGGGAAAGGAAAAAAAAGAGATCTACCGGGACGTGAATGGCTTTCTCAATGATTTTCAATCCCGTTTCGGAGAGATCAACTGCCGCGGGCTACTGGGAGTGGATCTGAAAACCAAAGAAGGCCTGGCATTTCTCGCATCGGAGGGGCGCAAAAAGTGCGCTGAATATGTCCGCTACGCGGCAGACCGGGTGAGCGAAATGATCAGAGGGAAGGAGTAGTGAAGGGATGCAGGATGCAGGATACAGGATACAGGATGCAGGATGCACGCGGGCAGAAAAGCCGAAATCCGAAGCACGGGGGAAGACAAACTCTAAATCCCAAATTCTAAAGGGAACCTCTAATTATTCATTTTCTTGTCATTCCCCGACTTGATCGGGGAATC